>PLST01000586.1 GCA_003164255.1 Acidobacteriaceae bacterium
GGGCTGTGGCAGATTTCCATCAGGTCCATTCCGGCGCGCACGGCAGAAACGACAGCCTCTTCGATGGGCATGAATTTGAGAATGCCACCCATTTCCAGATCGTCGGAAAAGAGGATGCCTTTGTATCCGATTCGTTTGCGGAGCACCGTTGTCATCCAATAGTGCGAGACGCTTGCAGGAATCGATTTTCCCAAAGTCGCCGGATAAGCCGCATGATTCACCATCACCATCGGCAACAGGTCGCGCAGATTGCGGTAAGGAGCAAGATCCTCACGCCAGATTTCATCGCTGTTGCGTAGAATTGCCGGCGTCTCCAAATGAGAATCGAGCGTGCCTCCGCCGAGACCTGGGAAATGTTTCGCGCATCCGACTACGCCGTAGGCCGTCAGTCCAGCAAGAAACCCCTCTGCATAGTCTGTGACCCCCTTCGCGGAGGGCGCAGCCGTTCTTGTCCCCATCACCCTGGCGGAGTCTGGCAGTCCAAGGTCGAGCACCGGAGCAAGCGTCGTGTTGAATCCGAATGCCTTCACGGCCTGGGCAACAAGCGCGCCGTGCTCGGTCGCCAATGTGTTTCGAGCACCTTGTCCTTTGCGTGATTGGTGATTGCGCGCGTCACAGTTGGCCACAGCCTGCGCGGAAGGCATGGGTGCAAGCGCGTCGCGTAGCCGGTCTACCGATCCGCCCTCCAGATCGACGCAGCGAAGGGCGTTTGGGGTGGTGATCGCTGTTGCATTGCTCAGCAGCGCTCGCGTTTGCCGCGCATCCGAGATGTTGCGCTTGAACAGAATGATTCCAGCGGGCCGCACCAGCTTGAGCCAGGCGCGCTCGAGGCCCGTCAGTTCGGTCCCGCCAAGACCGACCACCAGCAATTCACCTGCGGCCCGGCGCAAACTTGTCATTGCTCCCTCGTTCTGGACTGTCGCAGCCATGCGCTGTCTCAGTCTCTGCCTTCTTTCAACTCCTGCTGCAATTCCTCAAGCAGGTTGAGCGCCTGCAACGGCGTAAGCGCATTCACCTCCACCGATTCAATCCGGTCGACAATCCGTTGAGACAATGGCGTGAAGATCGTCAGTTGCATCGGTTCGGCGGCTGTTTCTACCTGCACACTTTGGCGCTCCTGCTTCTCATGCTGTTTTAAGACGTGTTTGGCGCGCTCGATCACCACCGCAGGCAGGCCAGCTAGCCGCGCCACTTCAATGCCATAGCTCTTGCTGGCCGCGCCCGGCTCGATGTTGTGCAGAAACACGATGCCGCCGGCTGCCTCTTTCACAGCCACCCGCAGATTCCTGACGCGCGGAAGCTTTTCAGCCAGCATGGTCAACTCGTGATAGTNNGCGGTGTTCAGGATGGTTGCGGTCTCCGTCATCTCCACCATAAACGTGGAGCGTCCTCTGGCCACGTTGTCGCTTGCGCCAATGCGTGTGTAGATTCGATCGACCAACCCGAAGGTCAGGCTCTCAGCGGGCACAAAACTGCCCATCTGCGCCATCAGCACGAGCATGGCGGTCTGGCGCAGGTACGTGCTTTTTCCGCCCATATTCGGCCCAGTGATCAAAAGCAGGCTAGGTCCATTGTCCGCCGCATTCAAATAGATGTCGTTTGCAATAAACCGGCCTTCGCGCGTCTCCTCCATCCATTGCTCGATGACCGGATGGCGGCCTGCAACGGCTTCAATCACCGGTTGATCGGAGATGCGGGGTCTGACATACTTGCGTCCCGCCGCGATGTGGGCAAAGTTGATGAGCAGGTCTGCTTCAGCCACCACCGCAGACGAGCGCCGGATGCGGCTCGCTGCGGCCAGCACGGCAGTCCGCAAAGCTGCGAACTCGCGCTTTTCGATCTCGATGCAGCGGTCGTGTGCGGTAAGAATCTTGCGTTCGTACTCTTTCAATTCAGGCGTCGTAAACCGTTCGGCATTCACCAGTGTTTGCTTGCGCTCATAATCGGCGGGCGCCATGGCGAGATTTGCCTTGGTGATCTCGATGTAGTAGCCAAAAACCGAGTTGTAGCGCACCTTGAGTGAGCCGATGCCGGTCCGCTGACGCTCGCGCTCCTCGATGGCCGCAATTGCTTGCCGTCCAGTTGTGGAGATCCCACGGAGTTCGTCCAACTCCGCATCCACGCCTGCGGCAATCGCTCCGCCGTCGGCAAGCGTTAAGGGTGGTTCTTCGACCAGGGTCCTTTCGATCTGCGCGGTTATGTCTTCGAGCGTATCCATGGCCGCGCTCAGGCGCCGCCATCCAGCCGCATTCATCGCGTCGAGAGCCATCTTGAGGCCGGGGAGCCTTTGCAAACTTGCCGCGAGCGCTCTCACATCGCGCGGGCCGGCCGAGTCAAGGCTGAGCCTGGCGAGCAGACGCTCAAGGTCAAGGATTCCGCCAAACGCGCGCCGCATCTCCTCGCGCTTGAGCAGTTCAGCATGAGCCTCGCCCACAGCCTCGTAGCGAGTCTCCAGCATTTCGGCATCAATCAACGGTCGCAGGATGGTTGCTCGCAAAAGCCTTTTGCCCATGGGCGTCTGGCACTCGTCAAGCGTGTGAAACAGGGTAGCCCGGTTATCCTGGCCGACAAACAGCGGCTCGACAAGTTCAAGATTGCGGACGGTCACCTGGTCCAGTTCGAGCGATGTTGAGTGTTCTTCAAAGCGCAGGGAATCGACGTGCAAAGCCTCATTCTTCTGGGTGGTTCGGACGTAATGGAGCACTGCGCCTGCAGCAATCCCGGCTGCCTCGTGTCCTACCAGGCCGTAGCCCTCAAGCGAACGGACTCCCAATTGGCGCTCGACCAGGGAAAGGGCAAAGTCGGCCGTCCAGACCCAATCATCCACGCGGGTCCGTGCGGGGATTTTTTCAAGCTGGGCAGGCAGATCGGCGCTCGCAGGCAAAAGCACTTCACTCGCGCCTGACATCAGGATGGCGTCGACGGCCAATGCGAGTGCATTTGCTCCCTGAAACTCTGCCGTCCGAAATTCGCCAGTTGATACATCAAGCAAAGCTACCGCGAAGAGCGTGCCTTGATGTGCGCCGCCCGCTTTGGATGAGATGGAATGGTCGGCTCCGTTGCGGGTTGACGGTCGGGGATCCGCTGGGGCCCGAAGTGGCTGGAAGTCTTCATTGTTCTGCTTGAGGCCGAGGTTGCTTTTGGCTGCGAGGCCACCCACCTCAAACAAGGCGGCGAGGAAGTTGTTCTGTTCCTGCCCAAGGGAGTTGTCGAGAGCCGTCCCCGGCGAGAGTACCCGGGTCACTTCGCGGCGAACAATCTTTTTGGTGAGCTTGGGGTCTTCCATCTGGTCGCAGATGGCGATGCGGTAGCCCTTGCGGAGCAGGCGCGCCAGATAACCCTCGACCGCGTGGTAGGGAACCCCGCACATGGGCTGATTTCGCTCACGATCGCGGGCCGTGAGGGTCAACTGCAACTCCCGGCTCACGACGACTGCGTCATCATAGAAAAGTTCGTAGAAATCGCCCATCCTGAAGAACAGCAGCGCGTCGGGATTCTCGCGCTTGGCGGCCGTCCACTGACGCATGAAAGGGGTCAGTTCCGCTGGATTCGTATCCAAAGGCGGTGCCGATTGAGCAGCGGATTGAGCGTCTTCCCGGATCATGCTGCCTTCCAGATTATCGTGATAGGACGATGCAGTTTCTGGTTATGCTGGCTGCCTTGTGCGAATCTGCTCCTAATTAGATTTTTTGAAGGGAAATACCCGTTCCGGGAGTTTTGGTGACTACAAATGCACCGTTTTTGCCCTTTTCAGGCTCGACGCCCATGTGCAAGCCGGAGTACGTTTGCCGGGCAGAGGTTTTACTCTGGATTGAATAGGTTGCCGTTGGACTTGCTGTCTGGTGGGATCTGGGTCAAAACACCCAGTTTGGTGATTTGGATCACAGTATACTGACGCCTGACGCACTATGGTGAAGAGCGACATGTACCTTCTTTGGCTACGAGTTGCGGCAATTCTTTATGCAACGGCATGCGTTACCGTCTTCCCCGGCGTACTTTATGGCATCGTTCGCTGGCGGAAGACCTGTGTCCACCTGGGGGGCATGGCGTACTTTTTTCACTTTGTCTCGGTGGTGGAAATGCTGGTGCAGGCGCACCACTGGATGCCTGTGTCTGTTCAGGAGATCGAGTCTCTGCTTGGCTTCGCGGTTGCCACACTCTTCTTTCTGGTTTGGTGGCTCTATGACGCTATCTCCCTTGGTATCTTCGCCTTGCCAGCGACCTTCTTCCTGGTTTTTATTCCTGCGCTGGGGCCGGATCGCTATACTTTCCCGTCGTCTGGAGTGCGGACGAGCTGGTTGGTGGCGCATATTGCCGCGCTGCTGGTTGCCTATGCGGCACTCTGTTTCAGCTTGCTTGCATCGATGCTCTACCTGGTGCAGGAACGGCGGATCAAAAGCAAGCCTCGTGCAGGTAAATCGTCGTGGGCGCCGCTGGATTGGCTTCCACCGCTTGATACCTTGGAGCGGATTTCCCACGCGACGCTGGAGTTTGGATTTCCCTGTATGACGGTTGGTCTTGTCATCGGCTCAGTCCTTGCGCAGGAAACAGCGCTTGGCGCAGCCTATTTCGCTGATCCTAAAGTGATTGCATCGTTTATCAGCTGGGTAGTCTATGTGATGCTGCTGCTGGTGCGGCGCAGCGCAGGCCTGCGCGGCCGCAAGGCGGCCTATCTCTCCGGCGCCGTTCTGATCGTGGTGATGGCCGTATGGGCCGCCAACCTCTTCAGCCGCGTTCACAGGTTCGGTCCGCAATGACACTAGCGCTTATCGGGGTGAATCACAGGACGGCGCCGATCGAACTGCGCGAGCGGATTGCGATCTCACGCGAGGACCTGCCGGATACGACGCGGGCTCTGGCTGCCATGCCTGGAGTGAGCGAGTGCATGATTGTGTCCACGTGCAATCGCGTGGAATTGCTGGCAGCGGTGGACTCGCCAACTACATCGCTGACTGGTTTTCTCGAAAGCCAGTTCGGAATTGAAGCAGCGCAGATTGAACCCCACATCTATGAGTATCGCGACACGGAGGCAGTCAACCACCTGTTCCGGATGGCGGCCAGTCTCGATTCGATGGTGGTGGGCGAGCCTCAGATTCTGGGCCAGGTGAAGGAAGCATTTGCCGTTGCCAAAGCTTCTGGCACGGTCGCAGGTCAGTTGGAACATTTATTGCAGAGTGCATTCGCCGCGGCCAAGAAAGCCAGGTCAGAGACCGGGATTGGCTCGAACTCGGTTTCGATCGCTTCAGTCGCCGTGGATCTGGCACGGAAGATCTTCGGATCGCTGCAGGGGAAAACGGTCTTCCTTGTTGGTGCGGGAAAGATGAGCGAGCTTGCGGCGCGGCACCTGGTGCAGCAAGGAGCGGACGCAATCCTGGTGACGAACCGTACGTACGAACGGGCACGCCGCATGGCTGAGGAATTTCAAGGCGCGGTGGTTCCCCAGGTCGTTCCGTTCGAGAAACTCTATGAGACAGCCAGCAGTGCTGACATTGTGATCAGCTCCACTGGCGCTCCGCATCACATCTTCCGTCCGGAGCATGGACAGGCCTTTCTGCATCGTCGGCGCAACCGGCCGATGTTCTTCATCGATATCGCAGTGCCGAGAGACGTTGATCCGGCCATGAACAAACTGGACGGGATGTTTGTTTATGACATCGACGATCTGCAACAGGTGGCTGCGGCTCACATGGAAGAGCGCAGCCGCGAAGCGATGGACGCCGAAACGCTGATTGCCGGGGAGGTTGAACGCTTCCAGCAGCGGCAACGGACCGTCAACCTGGCTCCTGCGATCGTGGCGCTTCAGCGGAAGGCCGAGGAGATAAGACAAGGCGAACTGCATCGGATCCACGCACGGTTGGGCCTGCTGACACCGGAACAGGCCGCAGCCGTGGAAGCACTGACGCGAGGGCTGATGAACAAATTTCTTCATCCGCCCATGCAGGCCATCAAACAGGCCGCACGAGAAGGCGATTCGGCCCGGTTGGACGCGCTTTGCGAGGCGTGGTCAGTATCGGTGGAGGGTGCCGCTGAAGCAGATCGGCAAACATCACAGCCGGCGGAAAACGCGAAGCCGGACGGGACTGAGAAGCCCAGCGAGACAAAAGCAAGCCAGCCGAGCGTGGAGGTTCGCCGATGAATCTGCGCATCGGAAGCCGCGGCTCTCAGCTTGCTCTGTGGCAGGCCAACCATATCGCTGGTTTGCTGCGGGTCCAGGGACACGATGTTGAAATCGAAATTATCAAGACCACCGGAGACCGCCTGCAGGAAGTTACATTTGCTCAGGTGGGATCGAAGGGGATGTTCACCAAAGAAATCGAGGAAGCGCTGGCCGAGGGACGGGTGGACCTGGCCGTGCACTCCCTGAAAGATCTGCCTACCGAGTTGCCCGAACCTTTCGTGTTGGCAGCCACTCCGCCAAGGGTCGATCCGAGAGATGCATTTGTTTCAGTCAACTATGCAAGCCTTGCTTCGTTGCCGCAGGGTGCGAAGGTGGGAACCAGCAGCCAGCGGCGGCGAGCGCAGCTGAAGGCACTCCGCCCAGATATCGATGCGCTCGAGTTTCGGGGAAATGTGGATACGCGCCTTCGCAAGCTTGCTGAGGGGCAGGTGGATGCAATTCTGCTGGCGAGTGCCGGGCTTGAACGTCTTGGCAAAACGGATTGGTTGCGTGAGAGGCTTGACCCGAAGGAATTTTGTCCGGCAGCCGGTCAGGGATCGCTCGGGATTGAAACGCGCAAGGGAGACGTGGCGATCATTGAGGCTTTGGCCTTCCTGGATCATGGGCCCACCCGGTTTGCCGTGACTGCGGAGCGGGCCGCACTGGCCGAGTTAGGCGGTGGATGCCAGGTACCGATCGGGATCCATTGCCGGGCTGGAATCATGGGCAATGAGGGCGGGCCAATGGATGAGATCTTCGGAGTGGTCGCTTCGCCGTCGACTGGAGAGGCTGTTCGCATCTATTATTCTGCGCCGCGCACTGGCGGCGACGCAGTCGAGCTTGGACGCCTGGCCGCAAGGATGCTGCTCGATGCGGGAGCAGGTCCACTTCTTGAGGCTCAGGACGGAGCGGAGCAATGAGTTCGCTGCCGCTTTCTGGCAGACGCGTGCTGGTAACCCGTGCCGTGCACCAGACCGGCAAGTTGAGCGAGAGTCTGCGTACACTTGGTGCCGAGCCGGTTGAGGTTCCCGTGCTGGAGATTCGTCCGCCAGCCAGTCTTGATCCTCTTGACCAGGCTCTGCGGCAACTGGACCGGTACGACTGGCTTATTCTCACCAGCGCTAATACGGTGCTGGCACTTGCCAACCGGGCCCAGGAGCTGGGGATTCCCCTTGCGGTTCCAGCAACACTCAAAGTAGCGACCATCGGTGACGCAACGGCGGCAGCAGCGCGCAAGGCCGGCATTCAGGTCACTCTGGTTCCAGAGTCCTACGTGGCGGAGAGCCTGCAGAAGGGCTTGACCGGCCTGGTGCACGGAAAGAAGATCCTGCTGGCGCGCGCCACGATCGCCCGGGATGTGATCCCGGTCTCGTTGCAACAAGCAGGCGCCGAGGTCGAGGTGGTGGATGCCTACCGCAACGAGCTTCCTGTGCAAGCGCCGGAACTGCTTCGAGAGGGACTTGCGCGCGGTGTGCACGCAGCCACGTTCACCAGTTCATCGAGTGTGACGCACCTGGCGGAAGCGGCTCGCGCAGCTCACATCAAGTTTCCCTTTGCGAAAGTTGCGGCGATCTCGATTGGACCGATTACGAGCAAGACACTCCGTAGTCTCGGTTGGGTTCCAGCCTGCGAAGCAACGGTTTCAGATATTCCGGGGCTGGTTGACGCAGTGATGCGCGCGCTAGGCCCCAGGAACTGAGAATAGGGTTCCGGGGCATTGCGAACCGTTAAGACTGCCAGGTTTTGTCTTTTGAGTGACAGACCTGCTCGAGGTTACAGCGGTCGCACTTGGGCTTGCGCGCGTCGCATACATGGCGGCCATGGTGGATGATCTGATGGGAGAAGGCGATCCACCGATCCTTGGGGATGATCTGCATCAACTCCTGCTCGACTTTTTCGGGTGTTTCACTTTTGGCGAGGCCAAGGCGGCGGGAGATGCGCAGTACATGCGTATCGACGACGACACCTTCCGCCATGCCGAAACAAACGCCCAAAACCACATTCGCTGTTTTTCGAGCAGCGCCGGGGATGGTGATGAGTTCAGCGAGGGTTTGCGGAACCTGACCATTGAAGTTGGAGATGATCTTGCGGGCTGCGCCTTGAATAGACTTTGCCTTGTTGCGAAAGAAGCCGGTCGTCCGGATGAGGGCTTCGAGCTGCGGCAAAGTGGCTTTCGCCATGGCAGCAGGGGTAGGGAAGCGACGGAAGAGCTCGGGCGTGACCATGTTGACACGGACGTCGGTACATTGCGCGGAAAGGATGGTGGCGACCAGCAGCTCCCACGGGGAGTTGTGCGTGAGGGCGCATTCGACTTCAGGATAGGCTTCGTCGAGACCTTTGAGGATGGCGGATACGCGGTCGGGGGCAAGGTCGCCGTCTTGGGGCTTCTTTGCAGATTTCTTCGGGGATGATTTGATTGCGGACATCGCTTATCTGTCTTGATCAAGGTTCATGGTTCCGAGATCTCAGAATCGAGACCTCGGGCACCCGGCTAGAGTTTGCCGCTTAGCCAGTTACTGAGCTTCTCGATCGGCAAACGTACGCCAAGGTAAAACTGGCCAAAGAGCGCATAGACCGCACTTACCTCGTCAAACCTCATCTCATAGATGAGCTTCTTGAAAACCACCGGGTCTTCTGCGAAGAGGTCGACGCCCCACTCCCAGTCATCCATGCCGATCGAGCCGGAGATGATCTGCTTAACGACATCGCCGTAGCGGCGGCCGATGAGGCCATGCTCGTGCATCATGCGCTGACGTTCGGCGAAGGGAACGGAGTACCAGTTGACCTTTTCGCCGCGTTTGCGATCCATGGGATAGAAGCAGAGATACTTTGCCTCAGGCACGGAAGGGAAGAGACGCGTCGCCATGGCGCTTGAACCGCGCTGGAGCGAAGCTGCGATTTCAGCATTCCACTCTGGCGTGTGCTGGGCAAATCCCTTTGCCGCGGCAGCCTCGTAGGTTTTGCGGCTGGACTCGTATAGGCCGAGCTCAACTACAGACACGTACGAGTGGGTGGGCGCGAGGTAGTTGTAAAGTTCGGTCTGGGCGAGATCGAGTTCAACCTGGTTGATCGCTTCGAACGAATCGCGGAAGTGGATGAGGATCAGGTCGCCTTTATGCCCCAGTTCCGAGAAGAGGGCCGAGCGAACAGGTGCATCGGGGGCAGCGAACTCGAGAGCCTTGAGCGCAGTGACGGCGTTGGCAGCGATGCGCTCGCGATCAACTTCAGCGGTTGCGTGCCAGGCTTTCCAATCGAAGCGGAAGAACTGGTGAAGCAGGCTTGAACCTTCAAGAGTGAGCGGAACAGGGGGAAACTCAGACAACGGGTGCACCTCAGGAATTAACTTGCATTCATCTTTATCGTAGCAAAGCAGGAATGCATACGTGTGCATTTATCTTTTATGTATGGTTTGGGTTACGGGAGCATGAAGAGTGTGCCACAGGCCTATATACTGAGGACGTTTATGAGCGAAAAAATTCTCGCGTTGCTAGTGGAGTTCATCACCCATGTCATCGATGCTGGCGGTTATGCTGGAATAGTGGCTCTGATGGGAATCAATTCATCCGGAGTTCCTCTTCCATCTGAATTGATCATGCCGTTTTCCGGGTACCTGGTTTACCTGGGGCGCTTCAATCTGGTTCTGGTGACACTGGCGGGAGCGATCGGGTGCAACGTAGGTTCCGCGGTTGCGTACTGGATTGGCTCCAAGGGCGGGCGACCGCTGGTAGAGCGCTATGGCAAATGGGTGCTGATGAGCCACCACGATCTTGACCGGATGACGTGGTTTTTTGAAAGATACGGATCGATCGCGATCCTGGTGGGACGCATGCTGCCGGTGGTACAGACGTTTGTTGCCTTCCCGGCAGGGATTGCCCGGATGCCGCGGCTGCGCTTTCACGTTTACACCTCGCTGGGTTCGTGTGTTTGGTATTTTTGCCTGGCGTATGTGGGCATGAAGTTGGGGGAGAAATGGCACACGGATCCCCGGTTCTATGAGGCCTTTCATCGCTTCCACCTGGTGGTGGAGATTGCGCTGGTGGCGGGAATCGTGTGGTTTGTCTGGTCGCACCTGAGTCGCAGGAGTGAAGCGAAAGCAGCCTAGGGCTGCTGTGCGAGCGCAGAAACATTTCGAGAACA
The DNA here is from genome assembly GCA_003164255.1 of Acidobacteriaceae bacterium. GTDB lineage: Bacteria > Acidobacteriota > Terriglobia > Terriglobales > Acidobacteriaceae > Telmatobacter. The sequence continues at coordinate 10,295 of PLST01000586.1, forward strand.
AGCGTTGTCTTGGCGAAAGGGACTAGAATCTGGTTCCGATAGACGGTTATCGGCCAAATAAAAGAAAGTCGAGGAGAGAAATGTCAGCAGAACACGAGAGCGGCCCAACGGCTGCCAAACAAGAGATTGCACCAGCAAAAGGAAAACTTGGAGTGATGGTGGTGGGCCTGGGCGCTGTGGCCACAACGATGATTGCCGGCGTTGAGGCTGTGCGGCGTGGTCTTGCCAAGCCAATTGGTTCGCTAACGCAGATGGGAACCATTCGGCTTGGCAAGCGCACGGAAAACAAGGTTCCCTATGTGAAGGATTTTGTACCGTTGGCCAACCTGAACGACCTGGTGTTTACAGGATGGGACATCTTTGAAGACAACGTCTACGAGTCCGCCGCGCATGCAGCGGTGCTGGACAAAGAAACGTTGCTCGCATTGAAGCCTTACCTGGAGACGATCAAGCCGCTTCCTGCGGTGTTCGACCAGTACTACGTAAAGCGGCTGCATGGCACCCACGTGAAGAAGGGCAAGAACAAGCGTGACCTTGCCGACCAGTTGATTGAAGACATACGCAACTTTAAGAAAACCGTGGATCGCGTAGTGATGATCTGGTGCGGCTCGACAGAGATTTTTCTGGAGCCGACGGCCGTGCATGAGTCGATCGAGACATTCGAGAAGGGCCTGGAGACAAGCGATATCGGGATTGCTCCATCGCAGATTTATGCCTATGCCGCACTGAAAGAAGGCGTACCGTTTGCCAATGGCGCGCCGAATCTGACCGTGGATACAAAAGCCCTGATTGAGTTGTCAAAACAAAATGCCGCGCCGATTTGCGGGAAGGACTTCAAGACCGGGCAGACGTTTATGAAGACGGTTCTGGCGCCGGCATTCAAAGCGCGCCACCTTGGCGTGAGGGGATGGTTTTCAACAAACATTCTGGGCAACCGGGATGGAGAGGTTCTGGACGATCCGCAGTCGTTCAAGACGAAGGAAGAGTCGAAGCTGGGGTCGCTTGAATACATTTTCCAGCCGGAGCTTTACCCGGACCTCTACAAGGACCTGTACCACAAGATTCGCATCAACTATTACCCACCGCGCGGCGACGATAAGGAAGCGTGGGACAACATCGACATTTTTGGTTGGCTCGGGTATCCGATGCAAATCAAGGTCAATTTCCTGTGCCGCGACTCGATTCTTGCCGCACCGATCGCGCTTGACCTGGTTCTGTTTCTCGACCTGGCGAAACGCACGCCCGGGTTGCGTTCGATCGGGATTCAGGAGTGGCTCAGCTTTTACTTGAAGGCCCCTCAGACAGCCGCAGGACTTTATCCGGAGCACGACCTGTTTATCCAATCGATGAAGCTGAAGAACACGCTGAGGCACATCATGGGCGAGTCGCTGATTACACATTTGGGGCTGGAGTACTACGACTAGGGCCGCATAAACATTGCGCCGGACGATGTCTGGTTCAAACGAAAGCCCCATCCGAGCGGATGGGGCTTTCGTTGTTTCCTGTCCTGATGATTCAAGCCAGAGTAGGTGCCGTCTGCAGAACCGGAATGGAGGGAGCAGCCACCGACTGGGGCACCGCGTGGGCCTGCTGGTGGGCTGAACGGGTAAGCTTGTGCACGAAATGGTAGGGCGGCCAGGGACCGGAGAGCTGCATGAGACACTCGCGCATCATAGCGCTGGTGGTAGCAAACTTGTTCTGATAGCGCTCCACGTACTTGCGGTCGATGAGGTGCGCAACGTCGAGCACCATTTTTCCGTTTTCCGTGAGCCTGCAGCTGACTTCTTCGTCGAGGGGCATGAAGAGACGATGCATCTGGAAGCTGACGGCGCGCGCACGGGTCTGGCGCTCGCGCGTGCGGGTTGCATTCTCACGCAGGTTGGTCAAATACTCACGGCCGACGCTGTCAGCAGGCAGATGGCGCTCGACTTCCTTGCCGCAGCAATCGTCGACGAAGATCTTGAGGTGCATCTCAGTCTTACCGCGCAGCTTGTCGATGTTGCCGAGGAACTGACGCTGATTTGAACGGATGGATTTGCGGAGGATCTCGTCGTCGTTGAAGACTGTACCAAATCGAAAGGGAAGCACAGTGGAATGCTGGAAGCAATCTGCGATGACCCGGGCGTGATCGACGCCCGCCTTCTGGTTGAGGGCTTCGCTCGGGTTGTGCTCGCTTACGATGACGGCGAGGTCACTGGCTGGATAGAGGAAAACCTGATTGCCGCTGACTCCAAGGACCGATTCAAGAGGAACAGGCTTACGATGACGGGCCAATTCAGGAAAGGCTTGTTTTTCACCAATGCAGTAGGCGTACCATGCCATGACAAGACGCTCCGTTTGCATGCGCTTTGCGGCGCCGCAGGTTGGTAAAGCTCTGTTTGATCAGGAAGACTGCATAGTGGATCAGATCTCCGGGCTTGGGTTTTATGACCCGGCTCAACTAGGGGGAATACTAGCCCTCGGAAAAGACGACTGGCAATATCTGGCGTCACAAAGTTGGCAGAAGTTGCCAGTTTTCCGCAAAATTGTATTTACATTAGTGAAGTCAACTTTGATGAGACACAAAATCGGCTTCGATTGGGCGCGCGAGCTCCCTATGACCCGTTCAGACCAGAAATCCGAACCAAGCTTTAACCTTAGGGATCCAATCGCTAGTTATGGCGACGCTATCGATGGTTGGAAGATTCTCCGGGGCCGGGAACCCGTATGTGGGTCAAAGCAGGGCTTATGGGAGGACCCTCTGGATGTGCAGATAGAGAGCAACATTGAGCAAAATGGAGATGGCAAGTAATCCCAGGGCAATGATCGCCACGAGGTTGACCTTGCCGCCCACAGCCTTCAGATCCTCGAGTAACTCCTGTTGTTCCAATGTATTCCGGTCAGTAGCCTCTCGAACCATCTCCAACTGGTCTTCAACGCGCCTGAGTGAGGAGTTCTGCTCGGCAACCTGATCGTGGAGGTCACGATGCTGAGTTTTGAGCTCAGCCAAGCCGGCTTCAAGCGGAGCGAGGTCCACTTCCGGCGTTGGCGGGGGAGGGGTTGGCGGGGGCGGCGGATTGAGGATGTTTGAAACCGCGGTGCCGATATTGCCGTCGAGTAGCGGCAGCAAGCGTTGCACAAATGGTAGTGCAACGCGCAGGACATTGACTGCCCTCTGTAATGTGGAGGCCTGCTGAACGGGAGCCGTGGAGCTGGTGAGGGAGCGGCCCAAAGGCGGGGCAGGAGGAACCTGCGTTGCCTCGTCCTCGGCTGGCGGCAGATGTACACGTCCGCCATTTCCCATCGGCAGGGGAGAGCCCACCGCGCGAGGTTGGGGCGCTTCTGCTGACTCCGTGATTTGTTGCTGCTCTTCTATTCCTTCAGTCATCGATTCATCCATCGGGTCCCTCTTTCCTGACGCTCCAAGGGTAATCACCATGTATACCGGATTTTACGCCGTATTGGAACCCTAAAACAGCGTTCTGGGAGCCCGCGGCCCCCCAAGAAGCGGTGAAAGCTCAAGTGCCCATACTCTGTTTCATGCTATTAAGGCTATCCTCAAGGACAGGAGTGGCTTGTGAAACCCGTTGTTGCCCGCACCCTGCGCAGCCTTCAAAACAATATTCTGGCCGGGATCATTACGATCGGGCCACTTTTTGTCACTTATTTGATCTTCAGTTTCCTTTTCGGGACTTTGGCCAAAGCGGGCTTGCCGGCGATTCAGCTTTTCGCGGCGATTTTCCCCGCTTCCTGGCTCGAACAGCCATGGCTTCAGTCGCTGCTGGCGATCGCGCTCACGCTGGTTGTGCTGTACGTGGGTGGACGACTGACCTCTCTGGTAATTGGCCGACAAGCTTTTACCATGTTTGAGGCCTTGCTTGAGCGGTTGCCGTTTGTCGCCAAGGTCTACACATCGGTGCGCCAGCTTCTTGACACGATGATGTCCAAGAAAGAAACCAGCCAGCGGGTTGTTCTTGTGGACTTTCCGATTCCCGGGCAAAAGAGCATTGGATTCCTTACGCGGACATTGACGGACTCGACCACGGGAGCACAGTTGGCGGCTGTCCTGCTACCGAACGCCATTAACCCCACTTCCGCGTTCCTTCAGCTTCTTCCCATGGAGCGAGTGACCGCGACCGATCTGAGCATGGAGCAGGCGATGAGCATGCTGATGACGGGCGGGGCGGTGGGACCGGAGACGATTCGATTCAACGATCCAGTCCCATCACAGGAGGATGGGGCACGGAGTATCACTCTTTGAGGGCCGGATCACTAGCGGATTCGGTGGCGGCAATTGCTTCTTCGGCATGTTCGCTTTCGACGGTGACCTTGCGCAGGCTGATGTGGTCAAGCTGGGCCCAAATGAGTCCAACGGGGACGATGCCGAGAAACGTGGTGAGCAGCAGGACAGTGGCACATGCGGTGGCGGCTTCGGCGTTGGCGCCAAAGATACCGGTGATGGCGGCGGCGACAATTCCGATTTGTGTGAACCAGCCGAGGATGGGGAGTTGGAAGATACTAGCTCCGCCGCTGGCCACCATGAGAAGAACGCATTTCGAAGGGGTGACGGCGGCCAACTCCGGACTTGCCGAGAAGGCTCGGCAGCCGGCGAAATAGGCTGCGGCGATGAACAACCACATAACTATGGAGAGCGTTGCAACGACGCTGAACTCTCCAAAGGTGCGCATGGTGTCGAGGCCTGCATGGAAGGCACGAATCTTTTCACCAGCCGCGGCCCCAAGCTTTTTTGAGAAGAGGCCGAAACTGTGTTCGGCGAACGACGCGACGGTTGCTCCGGCCAAACTTACGGCAACAAGAAAGAGAGCGCCCAACAGGGTGAGCACAAGTCCGCCATAGCGAGCGGCAAATGCCGCCAGAGCGGGAGAATGGTCCCCGAGAGCGGTCACGAGGTGCGAATGGCTTGTAGCCTTCATAATCTCCGCGTACGGCACCGAGAGCATGGCGCATGAAAAGATGAGAGCCATGGCGCCGGCGTCGAAGAGGCGTTCGACAACGTATACCGCAAGTTGGGAACTGAGCGGGAGGCCAGTCTTTTTTGCAACGAGGTAGGGGCGAACTGGATCGGCGACCCGGCCGATGAGGGCCACGCCAGTGAAGCCGATGACCTGCGTTCCGAGCAGAGAAAATGGCCCAACGTGCTTGCTGTGCTTGAGAAGGCGGGCCCATCGCGCGCTGCGGAAGCCGTAAGCCAGATAGATACAGCCGGTGCTGACAGCGATCAGGCCCCAGTTGGCCTGGGCAAGCTGGGAGCGAAAAACGCCGAAATCAAAGTGGATCCGGTCGTGGCCCCAAACCACGAGCGCTACCAACGCAACAAGCACCACCAAACCAAAAATCAATTGATTCTTCTTCAAGCAAGCTCCGTTCCCTAGATTCCTAATAGGTATTCTAATGGCCGATAGACCGGACTGATGACGAAGGGAACCTACTTCTGCATGGCCGAGGTTTGTGTGGTTGCAGCCTTAACCTGGGCGTCGCGGGCCAGCACTCGGCGATTGAACTCGTGGATCACGCGGGCCACATAGACCTTGGTTTCATGGTAGGGCGGGATGCCGTGGTACTTATCGACCGCGGCTGCGCCGGCGTTGTAGGCGGCAAGCGCCAAAGCCAGATTATCGTGATAGCGAACAAGAAGGGAATCGAGATAAGTGGAGCCTCCGCGCACGTTCTGGTCGGGCTTGTAGCTGTCATGGACGCCGAGATCGCCGGCCGTCTGGGGCATCAGTTGCATCAATCCCTGGGCTCCGGCCTGACTCCGGGCACGGGGATTACCGCCGCTCTCGGCTTTCACAAGGCTGGCAAGCAGATCGACGTCGAGATTGTGTTCGCGCCCGGCCCGGGCCAGCATCTCATTCAGATCAGCCTGGCTGAGTTTCTTGTCGGAGATTGCAGACGAGGGAACAGTTGAAGCGCCGTTGGCAATGTCAGTTGCAGCGGGTGAATAGGGCACGATCTCGACGTTCGCAATCTCGTCTGGGGCAATTTGAATGTAGTTGTCTTCGCCGGTGCTCAAGTAGAGGCGCATGTGGCCGTCAACCTGCGCGTGATGATTGCAATTGACGACGAATCCGGTGCGCAGAGTAACGCGCTCGGCCGCCTGGAGCGACAGAGGAAGCAAGGCGGCCATGAGAAGAAGTGTTCCGCGCCCGATCATCTTTGACCTCAAAACCCAGACTCCTGTGTCATTAACTGGCAGCGGGCGATTGCTTCAAAGCCTTCTCAAGAACGACTGCCACACCGTGATCGTCGTTGGAGGGGGCCTGCTTCCAGCCTCGTGTCTTTGCCATCGTACGCAAATCCTGTGCGGCGTTGGCCATGACGACTGCCTGCCCTGCCCATTCAAACATGGCCACGTCATTCCAATTGTCTCCGATGGCCATGGTTTCAGCGCGAGATACGCCCAGGCTGATGGCAAGCCGCTCAAGAGCCCACCCTTTGGAGACGCCCGGCGGCAAAAGATCGAGGATGGAAACGTCGCGCGCGGGGTATTCGGTGCGGACACACTCGCAACTTGATGCCCATTCGCTCGCCTTGAGGGCTCTCTCGGCTTCCTTCATCCTGTTCACGCCGCCGGTGACCATACCCTGAATGGGATCCTCGCCATCCACGAGACCCTTCTCCAGTGGATTGAACACTTCAATCGAATGACGGTTTGTCTCAACCCAAAGTGCAATGCGTCCACTCACCTGTTCAAGGTTTTCCAGGATCAACTCTCCACGTCCGGGCCTATCGAAGGTGAAAACGACAGCGCCGAAGGGGCGAAGCAGCGCGCAAAGCCCGCGTGCAACGCGGGCCTCCATGTGGCACCGGTCGATGGAGCGACCTTCAAGGGTTCGAATCACTGCACCATTGGACGCGATGAGCGGCGTATTCGCTCGCAGGCCCAATCCTTCAAGCAGCGGAGTTGTGTAGGCGATGCGCCTGCCAGTAGCGATGGCTATGGTAATTCCAAACTCCTGCGCGGCCTTGAGGGCACTAGCATTCCGGGCGCTGATCGCCTGCATGTCGCTGGCCAGCAGCGTCCCGTCCATATCAATTGCCACGAGGCGAACAGGAGGGTGCATCTGCTTAGTGTACCGGGCGGTGCGAGTCGCCGCTTTCTTGCCTAGACGAAAGCTGACGGCCGGAACGGTGCGGCCGATGCGTTAGTCTTCTAGTGATGGAACGAATTTGCAGTCAATGCCACGCCGAACTCGCAAAAGAGACCATGGCGGACTGGTGCCCGGCCTGTGGTGGCGCCATCCTTGAGCGGACGAGTGCGGCTGCCTTGAATAAGATGCGAGAGGGTGCGGCCGAGGTGGATCATCGAGGCATCGTACTGCCGCGAAGACATGCGGTGGGCGGAGTGATCACGCCGCAGTAAGGCCTACTCGTAGCGCAGTGCTTCGGCGGGAAGCACGCTGGCAGCGGCCGAAGAGGGATAAAGGGTGGCCAGCAGAGACATTCCGATCGAGACAACGGAGACAATGAGGCCGTCGATTGGGCGCGGGGCGAAGGGCAACGTGTCAATTGAGTAGACTTCAGCCGAGAGATGGATAAAGTGGTAATGGCCGCCCGCCCAGGCAGTGAAATACCCTAGCGCAAGACCCAGTGCAGTGCCAACCAGACTGATGAGCAAGCCTTCCATCAGGAAGATGCGTCGAACCTGCCCTGGTTCGACCCCAAAGCTCATCATGACCGCAATGTCGCGGGTTTTCTCCATCACCATCATGGTGAGAGCGATAAGAATATTAAGCGCGGCCACGATCACAATGAGCGCGATCACGATAAAGGTGACAATCTGTTCGAGCATGAGAGCGCGAAACAGCTCGCGATTCTGCTCCATCCAGTTGGTGGTCATGAAACCCTTGCCGGCGGCCTGTTCAATTTCACGGCCGATCTGTGGCGCCTGATTGAGGTTGTCCACTTTGAAGCTGATGACGGACAAAAGGTCGGGCTCATCGAACAGGCGCTGCGCATCGGCGAGACCGATGAAGGCCATGCCCGAGTCGTATTGATAAAAGCCGGAGTGGAAGATGCCGACAACTTTGAAGGGCTGGAACTTGGGAACGAGGCCGATGACCGGATTCAGTTCGCCTTGCGGACTGGTGACGACGACCTGGTCTCCAACCTGAACGCCGATCTGGTCAGCGAGGTCCTTGCCCAGAACAAGAGGGGGCACCGAAGCATTGGCCATGGGCGCGGCCGTTGCATCCCGGTCGAGGTCCGCCGCCGATCCTGAAGTGGTGGAATCAAGAATGTTGCCGACCGTGCGCTCCTCTCGTGGGATGACCCCCTTGATGAGAGCAAAACCGGCGCGAGGTCCGCGTGACACCATGACCTCTTCATAGATGCCCGGCGCCGCTGCGGTTACGTGGGGCAGTTGGCGCAAGCGGTCAAGCAGCGGACGCCAGTCGCGTATTCCATCGGCATCGACCCGCATCAACTCGACATGAGCTGAAGAGCCAAGGAGCTTGTCCTGCAAGTCGCGGCGCATGCCGTTAGTGATGGCGAGAGCGATGATGAGCGCGGCAACTCCGGCAGCAACGCCGGCTACGGAGATGGCTGTGACCACGCCGACAACGGCTTGCCGCCGCTTGGCTCTGAGATATCGCGCCGCCAAAAACAGTTCAAATCGCATTGCGCCTTGGCTTTCTGATGCTACTTTTCCTGGGCAGGGATGACCGTTTTGGCTACGCCGATGTTGTCGTACCGATCGAAGGCGCGGACAGTGATGAGGTGTTCGCTGATTTTGCCGGCCGTCACGTCAAACGAGATTTTGAACGAGTAATGCTCCGTGCGCGAATCGGAGATCTTATCAACTGGTTCAACGTACTGCCACGGTCCCGCATCAAGCGAGTACTCGGCATGGGCGATGGGTGAGGCCGCATCCTGTGCGTCAAAGCTGACCTGGAACGGCTTGGTGCAGGAGTTGACTCCGCACTCGGCTTGCGCTCCGCTTGCTGAGAGCGCGACGATCGAGGGCGGCGTGGTGTCTACCAGGAAACGGTCGCTCACTTTTTCGCCTTTGAGCGCGTCGGCGGGCGTATGGGACGGAGCATCAGAGGCGATCACCTTGATCTGGTAGCCGCCGTCGGGAACCAGCGTCGCATCAAAGCTATAGGCCTTATCGTTCAAGTTGTTCTTTAGAGGACGCCAGACGGTTTCACCGTCACCACGAAGATAAAGCGAGTAGATGAGATCGTCGCCGTTGTCGTCGTGGGCTGCCCATCGGACGGTGACCGCGGTGCGATCCTTGAGGGCTGAGATCGGCGAGGCGGAGGAGGAGTCTGCGCCGGCGCCATCCGTCGAAGATGCGGATGAAGGGAACGCAATGTTGACCGTTGCCGGCACGCTGGGGATTTGATTTTGTGGATTCAAGCGGGCTCCAGTTGCCACAACCAGGTCGTCGATTACAGGAGCGGCGTTCACCGGCAGGTAGTTAACTCCCACGCTACCGAGCACTCCGTTTGCGCTGAGCACGGACTTCCACTGCAAAAAACGTCCGGCGGGAGAGGCGACAACGCCATCCTTGAGCGGCTGCCAGTCAGACCAGCCGCGCACAGGTTGTTCCACATTGCCTGAGCGAGTGAAGATCTCATAGGCAGAGGAACCGGGCTCGACTTCGACTCTGCCGAAGCGGGCCAGGATGCCGGCGTCCAGCACGTCGCTTGCGTATTCATGCTTCTCTGCTGCACCGAGCGCGAAGAGTTTGCCGGTGTTGCCGGCGCTGACGACGATGGCGCTTTTGTCTGCAGAGTCGGGCTGAACGGCGAGGCTGAGACCCTGCTGCGCATCGAGGTGAGCGACGTCGGCAAAGCTGCCGTCCTTTTGAATTCTGAAGATGCGTCCACGGTTGCCTGTGAGGGCCAGAAGGCCATCAGCGCGGGCAGACAACGCGTAAACAATGTCGTCTTTACTTGCCCAGAGCTTGCGCGGCGCCTGGCCATCTTCGAGCGCATAGATCTCAGATCCCTCAGGCAAAGTGGTGCTGGCGTTGACGGCCTGCAATGAACCGGGCGGGACGATAGTGATTGTTCCCGTGCCAATGCCTTGCACGGGGAGGGGAGGCAACGGGTTGTGCGCTTTGTCTCCGACGTTTGCCGCATAAATGGTGCCGTCGGCGCCGACGGCAACCGAGGTAATCTCGCGGCGGGGAGCTTCAAAGAGCACGTATCCCTGACCAGCCGGGTTGATGCGATAGATCAATCCTGAACCGTCAGAACCCGCAATTAGGTTTCCCTTTGAGTCCCACGCAAGGGAACGAATGTGGGCCTCATCGCTTTTGAAGAAGGTTTCGGGTGGAGATTGGGGGTGGGCGGGATCAACACGGTAGACTGCTCCCGGATCGCCCGTGGCAATGTAGAGACGTCCTGCCGCATCGAAGGTCAGGTCCCAGATGTAATGCGCTTTGGAATCGGGCGCGCCGAGCTTTGCCTCGTCAAAGATGACTGTGGCCGTGCTGTCATCCTGTTTCGCATCGGCCTCCGGCTTGAGTTTGTAAACCTTGCCACTGGGAAGGGTGGCGGCGTACAGCGATCCGTCAGGACCGATGCGCAAGACCTGCACGCTCAGGTCCTTGGTTTCAAAGAGGGTGAACGGCTTTCCGTCCTTGCCAATCCGCAAAACGGTAGCTGGCGAGCCTGTCCCTGCATAGGCGGCGCCGCTCTTGTCCACAGCGACTGACCACACAAAGGTGGAGGGAGTGGTGGCGAGATCCTTCAGGCCCGGGCCCTGGCGCAAATGGCCGCCGCTCTCGATCGAGACTCCTTGTTGGGTCCCCTTCTCAAACTCTTCGAGTTTGGACTGGACCCAGACGTGGGTGCCCTGTGCAGAACCTAAGGAGGCTCCGGCCAAGACAGTGAAAAGCGCTAAGACAGCGATCTGGACGGCTTGACGGCGGCGGAGGCTCAGGAGACAAGAGGAAGCAGACATTCTGCGCTAAGTCTACTAAACTTCGGGCGATGGCTGGAATTGATCCAATTGGCGCGGAATTAGAGCTCCAATACATTGTCTTCGATCGCGAGGCGAACGTTACCGTCAGACTTGGCAAGACGGCGAACGGCTTCAGGCTTGTCGACTTTGGCCTTGAGCATCACCAACGCCACAGGAACGCTGCGCCCTGCGCTCTTGATGGTGTTGACCGCGGTCTGCCGATCGATTTTGCATGCGCCCATCAAGATGCGAATGCCGCGCTCAACAAGCTTGGAGTTTTGCATGTGCACGTTGACCATGAGGTTCTCGTACACGTAGCCCAAGCGAGTCATGGCCCCGGTGGTAATCATGTTCAAGATCATTTTTTGCGCTGTGCCGGCCTTCATGCGGGTGGAACCGGAGATGACTTCGGGCCCCACATCGGCAACGATGGAGATATCTGCGGCTTCAGACAGAGGGGTGTCGGCATTGCAGGTTACTGAGGCTGTGTGGGCACCGCGGGCGCGCGCGTAGGCTACGGCGGCGACAACATAAGGGGTGCGGCCTGAAGCGGAGATGCCGACGACGACATCTTTCCGCGTGGGGCGACGCCGTGCAATATCCCGTTGACCCAACTCCTCAGAGTCTTCGTTGACCTCGACAGCGGAGGCCAGCGCCTTGGGGCCGCCGGCCATAATGTATTGCACTTGTCCCGGAGCGGTTGAATATGTGGGAGGACACTCAGAAGAGTCAAGAGCGGCAATGCGGCCACTGGATCCGGCGCCAACATAGATGAGGCGCCCGCCGTCGCGGAGGCTACGCGCCACCTGGTCAATGACCTGCGCGATCTCTGGAATTGCTTTTTTTACGGCTGCGGCGACCTTCGCATCTTCATGATTGATGATGCGTGCGATCTCCAGGGCGGATTTAGTGTCAAAGCCTTGAGAAGCCTCGTTCTGGCTCTCAGTAATCAAGTGTTGAAGCAGTGAGGCCTGGTCGTTCTTGGTGTCATTAACCTGGGTGCCGGCCGTCTCCTGCGTCATCGAGCTGGTTAGCATCGCGTCTGTCCCCAATTTTTGATTGTATCTGCAAAATGAGCAAGGAAGTAAAAGAAATCTCCGAGCCGCAGCCCAGTTACCGGTAAAGGTGCCGAGGTTCTAAAGCGCCTCTCGAATGGCATCGTGAAAGGCCGGCCTTACCTCGCGGATCAGCTGGTTCTGGCGGTCGGGCCAGGTTCGATTGGTGAGCAGCGCGATGGCGACTCCGGCTTCAAGATCGACCCACAAGGAACAACCGCTAAACCCCAGATGGCCTATGGAATGCGGAGAAAAGTGAATGCCAGATGAGGAGTTTTGCGAGGGCGTATCCCACCCGATTGCACGGGAGCTGCCCTCTGGTCCCTGGCGCTCCGCGAAGAGTTCGACGGTCTGTTGCTTGAAAAGATTGGCTGGTTTTTCTGGGGTAGCTCTTTCCGGCCTTGAATCCAGAATCTCAGCCGAAAAACGCAGCAAGTCAGGCACATTCGAGAAGAGCCCGGCATGACCGGCGACGCCCTTGAGCACCGAAGCATTTTCATCTTGCACCTCGCCCTGGATGCGCCGATGCCGGAAGGTTGTGTCCTCTTCGGTTGGGGCGATCGTTTGGTGTGTTCGAGAAGCAGGGCAGAACCCTGTGGACGACATGGCCAAGGGCATAAAGATTTCGCGGTGAGCGAATGCACCCAGATGTTCCCCGCAAGACACTTCAAGCGCCTTGCCGAGGAGAATGAAACCGGGATCGGAGTATTCGAACCGAGTGCCGGGCTCAGCCTCAAGAGTCAGCTGAAGACAAGCACTCAAGAGCTCAGCCGGGTTTCTGGCTGTATGAAAGAACTCGACATAACCCGGCAGTCCGGAGTTGTGCGCGAGCAGATGCCGCAAGGTGACCTTTCGCGCGTTGTCACCGGGCTGCCGGCCAGCGACAAACCCCGGTAAAACATCTCCCAGGAGCAACTCGAGATCGAGCAAACCTCTTTGGTGAAGCAGCATGGCTATCGCGGTGGTGGCAACCACCTTGGTGACGCTGGCAATGTCGAATACGGTCTCGGGAGTCACGGCCGGCGAAGTGAGCTCATAGGTGAATCGGCCGAGCGAATCCGCCCCCAAAATCTCTCGCCCGGCCAACACCCCAAAGGCACACCCGGGAAAGGCGCGCAAGGCAATCGCGTTCTCGAGCACCGCTCGAGCAGCGGCGAAACGGTCGGCCTGGTGCGGATGGGGCGGAGTCATGTTTCGTTCCTTCGCTGCTTTGCATATTAACGCGAATCGATTCGCCGGCTGGAATTGCGCTTTATATTCCGCCTCTTGTGCAGATTACAGAGCTATCCTTGGATGCGACGTGTTCGTCTATCAGCAAAGAGACCTAAGCTTGATGAGGCACGTGGAGGGTACGATGCGGTTGATGCGTGGAATTTTGACTGGCGCAATGAGCATCTGCATTGGGGTAGCGAGCCCGAATTTCAGCCTGTGCCAGGCTCCTGTGCAACCAGACATACCGTCAAACGCCGCAACGCAGCCGTCGGGAACTTCATCGGCCGAGGTCGCTCAGGCCTCCCCGGAAAAGAAGACCTACACCGTACCTGCCGGGACCAAGGTTCTGCTGCAGATACGCAGCGCCGTCAACACCAGGAGCGCAAAGCCGGGCGACGGTGTGTACCTGGCATCGACGTTTCCCGTGGTGGTGGGAAGCAGGGTGATGATTCCGGCAGGGGTTTATGTGCAAGGGGTGGTGGACCGAGTGGCGCGGGCCGGACGCGTGAAAGGGCGCGCACAGCTGGATATTCACTTTACTTCAATCATCTTCCCAAACGGCTCGGTTGTGGAGATTCCGGGCATTGTGAACAGCCTGCCTGGGGCCAGGGACCGCAGCGTAAAAGGAGATGAAGGCACCATCGAACAGGATCCGAACAAAGGGCGCGATGTGGCGCGTGCGGCTGAGATAGGACTGGGAGGCGCCAGTGTTGGCACGATTGGCGGAGCGGCCGCAGGCCATCCGCTTGAAGGCGCCGCGATCGGGGGGCTGGGAGGCGTAGCCGTCGGTACAGTCGTTGCCCTGTTTACGCGAGGAGATGACATCAATATAGAGAGTGGAACGCCTGTTGAGATGGTGTTGCAGCGGCCTCTGATCCTTGAGGAAGAAAACCTGACAGCCGGCACGGTTTCAGGCGGTGCGCCAGCCCTGGTTCCTTCGGCCAACCAGCCCAAGCCGATCGAAAAGCCCCGGCGGGTGCGGGTTATGTGTCCTCCAGGTGGGCTTGGCTGCGAATAGATAGTAATCTTGTATTGAGATGGCAATGCTTCAAAACGATTCCCCCGAACCGGGTCCATCCGAAATGCACCAGACAGACGCAAGCGTGCCGGCGGCTGATCCCGTCCCAGTCCCTGTTCGCAAGGGGACGGGACTTGGCCTTTGGGTGCGCGACCTGTTTGTTTCAGCAGCGGCATCGGTGCTGATTATCACGTTTCTTTATCAGCCGGTGCGGGTGGAAGGCACCAGCATGCTGCCCAGGCTGGAAGACCGCGACAGGCTGTTCATCAACAAGTTTGTCTATCATGTGGCCGCGATTGAGCGTGGGGACGTGGTTGTCTTTCATTATCCGCGCGATCCGGAAAAGAGCTACATCAAGCGCGTGATTGCAGTTCCGGGCGACCGGCTCTGGATAGACCGGGGCGTGGTTTGGTTGAATGGACGCGCCTTGCGTGAGGGATACGTTCCTGAGCAATATCGGGACACGCGTTCCATGGCTGAGTTGATTGTTCCCCCTGACAGCTACTTCATGATGGGAGACCATCGCTCAATCTCATCAGACAGCCGCGAATTCGGGCCGGTTGAGCGCTCGTTAGTCTATGGAAAGGCTGTGTTTATCTACTGGCCGGCCAAAGATGCAGGGGTAGTCCACTAGGCCTGAAGGAAAGTGCCCGGTTATCCACCGCCGTACCTGCTAAAATCGATTGAATCCACTCCTCGGAGAGGCAATGCAGGCAATCTTAGCGCTCGAAGATGGGCGCATCTTCCGTGGCCACGGCTATGGGCACCCAGGCGAATGCCAGGGCGAAGTTGTTTTTAATACTTCTCTTACCGGATACCAGGAAATCGCCACCGATCCTTCCTATGCCGGTCAAATTGTCGTTCTCACAAATCCCCAGATCGGCAACTACGGAACAAACCAGGCAGATAATGAGTCGGCCAAGCCTTATATTGAAGGCCTGATCGTTCGGGAATTCTCGCCTATCAGTTCCAATTGGCGGTCTGAACAGGTGACCGACGAATATATGGAGCGGTATGCGGTTCCTGTGCTGGCAGAGATCGATACACGGGCGCTGGTACGGCATCTGCGGACCTACGGTGTGATGCGCGGGGTGATCTCAACGAATGTTGAGGATCCGGCGGCGCTGGTGCAAAGGGCACGAAACATCCGCAAGATGGACGGAACGGACCTGGCTCGCGTTGTTTCGACGAAATCGGTGTACGCCTTCGATTCGTCGGATGCGCGGAATGAAACGGGCGATCCTCTGCTGTCGAAAGAACTGGTCCTGGACCCCAAAGAGCGCAAGCTGCATGTAGTGGCTTACGACTTCGGGATCAAGCACAACATTCTGCGGATGCTGACGCGCGAGGGCTGCCGGGTGACGGTGGTGCCTGCCGAGACGTCTGCCGAGACGGTGCTGGAGTTGAAGCCCGACGGGGTGTTTCTCTCAAACGGGCCGGGCGATCCAGAGCCGGTGGACTATGCGGTGAAAGCGATTCGGAAATTCCTGGGGCGCGTGCCGGTGTTCGGGATTTGCCTCGGGCATCAGTTGACGGGCCTCGCGCTGGGCGGGCGGACGTACAAGCTCAAGTTTGGACATCATGGCGGAAATCATCCGGTTCGGAATAACGCAACGGGCAAGGTGGAGATTACGGCGCACAACCATAACTTCGCTGTCGATCCGGATTCGATCAACGCGAACGAAGTTGAGTTGACCCATGTGGATCTGAACGATCAGACGCTTGAGGGATTGCGGCACAAGACGCTGCCTCTGTTCAGCGTGCAGTACCACCCCGAGGCAGCGCCGGGACCGCACGATTCGCACTATCTTTTTCATGACTTCAGGCAAATGATGGAGGAGTGGAAGGGATGAAAAGAGTGCTCCCAACGTTGTTGCTAGTTATGACGTTGCCGAGTTCTTTTTCGATTGCTCAAGAGTCCAGCCAACTTTCCCCATTCGATAGATATTTGAAAGGACTTCGAACTGGCCGGCTCGAGACAGCGCTCGTGCGGGTTGCGGCTTTGTGTGGCATGAATCTCAATGCTGCAACGATCCGCTATGCAGTTCGGCCAGATGAGCGATGGAAGCCTGTCAGGAACCTCGGCAATGCGCGAGACAATCAGGAGACAGACTTCTTCGCCACGGCGGAAGTCTTGCATTCCCCAAAAAGAATTCTGGTGGAAGAGTGGAGCATGGATTCGGAAGCGGGAGATGAAACCCGCACGATAATTTGCTTGCTCGATCAAGATGTGAAGTATGGCGAGCAAATTGAGTGGTCGTCGCCACAAGAAGAGGAAAGAACAGGCACATCCAAACCACCCGGTTGGGCCCATGAGGTGCGCTGGCGGGTTGAGCAGGGTAAGTTCTTGAAGTCCATCCTCGAACAGTTTGTGAACGAGCAAGAGAAGCCGGTGCCAAAACCAAGACTCGGTCCGGACACGCCAAAGGTCTTCGGATTTATTCCGGAAATTAGGACTTGGGGCGACCTGAAGCTGCCAGATACGATGTTGCAATGAATAGTCTAGCCCGAACGCCAAATAAGCGGATAAGAGAACAAAAACATGCCACGCAGAAATGACATTCAGAAGATCCTGGTGATTGGCTCGGGGCCGATCGTGATTGGGCAGTCGGCGGAGTTTGACTACTCCGGCACACAGGCCTGCAAGGCTCTCAAGCANNGTGCTGGTGAACTCGAACCCGGCGACCATCATGACGGACCCGGAACTGGCCGATCGTACTTACATTGAGCCGCTGACGCGCGAATATGTGGAAGAGATCATTCGCCTTGAATCGGTGATGCTCGCCAATGACCCGCGCTCGGGAAAGTTTGCGCTGTTGCCGACGGTGGGCGGACAGACGGCGCTGAACTTGGCGGTGGATCTTGCCGACGCGGGGATTCTGGAGCGCTACAACGTAGAGTTGATCGGCGCGAAGCTAGAAGCGATCAAGAAAGCCGAAGACCGGCTGCTCTTCAAGGATGCGATGATCCGCATCGGGCTTGAAGTTTCGAAGTCGGCGCTGGTCAACAATCTCCGCGATGGCCTCGACTTCGCCTCGAAGATTGGATTTCCTGTACTCATTCGCCCCAGCTTTACACTGGGCGGCACGGGCGGCGGTATCGGTTACAACCGCGAAGAGCTGATGGAGATTCTGGCGCGAGGCCTCGATCTTTCACCTGTGCACGAGTGCCTGATTGAAGAAAGTGTGCTTGGTTGGAAAGAGTACGAGCTTGAGGTGATGCGCGACCTGGCGGATAACGTCATCATCATTTGCTCGATTGAGAACTTCGACCCGATGGGCGTGCATACGGGTGACTCGATCACGGTCGCTCCGGCGCAGACGCTCACCGATCGCGAGTACCAAAGGATGCGCGATGCGGCCATCGCCGTGATGCGCGAGATCGGCGTGGAGACCGGCGGATCGAATGTGCAGTTTGCCGTGAATCCCGTGGACGGCCGGATGACTGTCATCGAAATGAATCCGAGAGTCTCGCGATCTTCGGCACTGGCATCGAAGGCCACTGGTTTCCCGATTGCCAAGATCGCCGCGAAGCTGGCAGTGGGCTACACGCTGGATGAGATTCCGAACGACATTACGCGCAAGACGCCGGCGTGCTTTGAGCCGACCATTGATTACGTGGTGGTGAAGATTCCCAAATGGCAATTCGAGAAATTTCCGGGAGCCGATGACGTCCTTGGCCCACAGATGAAGTCCGTGGGCGAAGTGATGGCCATGGGGCGCACCTTCAAAGAAGCACTGATGAAGGCGTGGCGGGCTCTGGAAACAGGCAAGAAGACGGGTGCCGAAGTGCTGGAGCCTCGCCGGCTGACGCAGATGCTTGTGACTCCCCGGCCGGAGAGGCTGGGCTATATCCGCTTCGCATTCGAGCGGGGCATGAGCGTCCGCGAAGTTGCGCGCTACACAAAAATGGATCCGTGGTTCCTGCACCAGTTGCGCGAAATTACCGTGGCGCAGGCGGCAATCTCTCAAACGACTCCTGAAGAGATCAGTACCGAACAATTGCGCCAGTTGAAGCGGCTTGGCTTGAGCGACGAACGGATTGCGACGGAGTGGAAGCTGGAAGGCCACGACGGGATCAAGCAGGTGAGGGAACTGCGCGAAGCGAAAGGGATCACGCCGGTCTTCAAGCTGGTGGATACCTGCGCAGCCGAATTCGAGTCGATGACGCCTTATCTTTACTCCACCTACGACGAGGAGGATGAGGCGCCTCCAACGCAAACGCCCAAGGTGATCATTCTCGGCTCGGGACCGAATCGCATCGGGCAGGGAATCGAGTTCGATTACTGCTGCTGTCATGCGGCGTTCGCGCTCAAAGAGGATGGCTACGAGACCATCATGGTCAACTGCAATCCTGAAACGGTGTCGACCGACTACGACACCAGCGACCGGCTCTATTTTGAACCGCTCGTGCTTGAAGACGTGTTGGCGATCTACAACCACGAGGCGCAATCGGGCGCAAAGATCGGAATGATTGTGCAGTTCGGCGGACAGACGCCGCTGAATCTCTCGCAGAGGTTGCTCGCAGCTGGAGTTCCGATCATCGGGACGTCGCCCGAGTCGATCGACCTTGCCGAAGATCGAAAGCAATTTGGAAAGCTGCTGGAAGAACTGAATATTCCGCAACCTGCAGGCGGCACGGCAACAAGCGTGGAAGAAGCCCTGGCAATCGGCGACAGGATCGGCTATCCAGTGCTTGTGAGGCCAAGCTATGTGCTGGGCGGCCGGGCGATGGTGATCTGCTATGACGGCGAAGCGGTGACGCGCTACATGCGGGAGGCGGTCGAGTACTCGCAGGAACGCCCCGTGCTGATCGATCATTTTCTGGAGAATGCGGTTGAAGTGGACGTCGATGCGCTCTGCGACTCAAAGGATGTGATCATAGCTGGAATCATGCAGCATATCGAAGAGGCCGGCATTCACTCCGGCGACTCGTCGTGCGTGCTGCCTGCGGTGAACATTCGCAACGAGACACTCGATACGCTGCGAACCTACACGAGAAAGCTGGCGCTGGCACTCAAAGTCGTGGGCCTTGTGAACCTGCAGTTTGCCATTCAGCGCGACGCGCAAGGCGAGGACCGCGTTTATGTGATCGAAGTCAACCCTCGCGCCTCACGCACTGTTCCGTATGTCTCAAAGGCAACAGGGATCCCGCTTGCCAAGATTGCGGCGCGCCTGATGACCGGCCGAACATTGCGCGAACTGCTGCCGGAGCAACTCGCTTCCAATCGAGACCTGGAGACAGGCACACATTTTTATGTCAAGTCGCCTGTATTTCCATGGTCGAAGTTTGCGGGTGTGGATACGGTGCTGGGGCCGGAGATGAAGTCGACCGGCGAGGTGATGGGCGTGGCGGCCACGTTTGGCGAAGCTTTTGCCAAGGCGCAGTTATCGGCGGGACATCTGCTGCCAACCAAGGGAACCGTCTTCTTCACGGTGAATGACCATGACAAGCCGGCGGCAGTGGAATTGGCCCGGCGCTACGTTGACCTGGGCTTCCAAATTGTCGCCACGGAAGGAACGGCCAACGTGC
>PLST01000048.1:0-2483 GCA_003164255.1 Acidobacteriaceae bacterium
AAAAGCCATTAGAATACTTAAGTGAACAGTATTAGTTTTAGCGTTTCGTGCGCATGCTCGAAGCGCGCACCACGAGCTGCGGGGCCACCAGCGCGCTCTTGCGAGGCACAGGCGTTTTGCTCTCTGCCATTTTCAGCGCCTGCGTCGCCGCCATCTTGCCAATCATCTTGCTGTTCTGGTCCACCGAGGTCAGCGGCACCCGCAGGAAATCCGAGTAGGAAAGATTGCCGCATCCCACGACTGCAATGTCTTCAGGAACGCGCAATCCCGCATCGAAGATGGCGCGCATTGTGCCCAACGCAACCGGGTCGTTGAAGCAGAAAATGCCATCCGGACGCGGCTTGAGCGCCAGCAACTTCACCGTGGCCGCATAGCCCGCCTTATCGCCCACGTGGTCGCCCGAAGGCCCGATGGAAACAATATGCCCCGCCAAAGGGGCCATCTGGTGCGATGCCAAAGCCTGCTTGTACCCGTTGAGACGACCGATGGCCGTGCTGATCTCAGGCCCGCGAATGTGCGCAATGCGCCGGCAACCCTGCTCAATCAGATGGGTGGTGGCCAGCACGCCGACTGCGGCATCGTCCACGCCGACAAAGTTCGATTCGAAGCCAGGAAACTGCCGGTCCAGCAGGATGTAAGGAACCCTCTGCTCTTCGAGTTGCCTGAAACTCTCCACGGTCAACTGCGAGGAGGCAATCAGCATCACATCCACGCGTCGCGCCAGCAACTGCGCAATCTCTTCCTGCTCCAGAGCCGGATCTTCGTCGGACGAGGAGATGAAGAGACTGTATCCCTTTCGCCGCACCTCAACCGAGATGGCTTTCGCGATTTGCGCAAAGAAAGGATGGAGCAGGTCGGGCACAACCAGGCCAATGGTCCAAGAGCGGCCGGTGATGAGCGAGCGGGCGGCAAAGTTGGGCTGGTAGTTCAGCTCCTTCATCCGCTTCAGCACGCGCTTGCGCGTTTGCTCGCCGATGTCGGGATGATTGCGCAGGACCTTGGAGATGGTGACTACCGACAGGCCTAAATCCTGCGCGATATCTTTAAGCCGCGCGACCATACTCCGAGCGCCTCCGCGCCGCATTCCATTTCCAATGGAAAAGCAAATGCCGAATAAACCCAGTGTACATAACGTCGCGATATTGCCGAGGTCAGCGTGAACGGGAAGCCGGTGGGCCAACCGGATCGTGGGAGACCGGCTGGCGCCGCCGGAAAAGCGTGCTTTGACCCCAGCCGGAGCCGCCCCGCGCGGGGGTAGCGCGTTCTTCGGGCCAAAGAACCTGCGGAATCAGGGATCATGGCAGCGTGAAGCTGGTGGTCGAGCGTGCGCGGCAGGGCCAGGGCTAGCAAAAGGGCCCGGTAGTAGGCGCGGTGAATTCTAAAATCTGGAAAAAAAGGGGCACGAAAGTGAGCATGCAGTCGCTATCATTCCTAAGGCAGGGAGGGAGGGAAACCGGGAATTCTCCGTTGACTCATAGAGACGGACTGATATAGTTGAATCATCGATTTGCCTCGACTTGAGTCAAAAGAATTCATTAAAGGTCGATGAAAGCACTTCCTTTCACGCCTGGCAGAAGTAGATCCCTCACAGGCCGTTTCCCTTGCTTTCGGTTTCGGACCCCGCGGCTCATGTGCTGCGCGGATTTTGTCCTGATAGAATGGGCTGTGGAAAACACCTCACCCAAGTGAGGATGGCGAAGCCATGCAGGAAGTCGGACATCCATCAGTTCAAGTCGCGCGTCACCCCATCCCGGGCCTGATGCCCAGTGGAGCGCAGCCGTCCCGGTGGTTTGCCCTGTACACCGCATCGCGTCATGAAAAACGCGTTGCCCAGCATCTGAGCCAGCGAGAGATCCAGTTCTACCTTCCGCTTTACAAGTCAGCACGCAAGTGGAGCGATGGATCCCGGGTGACGCTGGACCTGCCGCTCTTCCCCGGTTACCTCTTTATCCATATTCAACGCAGTGAGCGTAGCCGCGTGCTGGGTGTCCCCGGCGCACTCGCGGTGGTGGGAGGAACAGGTGGCGAGCCTGCCTGGTTGCCCGACGCCACGATTGATGCGCTGCGCTCAGGGCTGGAAACGCGGCCGGCGCGGCCCCATCCTCTTCTGACAGTCGGCCAGCGCGCGCGCATCCGCTCCGGCGCATTAACAGGTTTCGAAGGCATCGTGGTGCGCAACAAAAACAGCTTCCGCGTGGTTCTGACCGTGGAGCACATNNCAACCTCCAGTAACAGTGTCCGGCCCCGCCGCAGGCAATGTAACACTTCAGTCATTTTTCACAGTCTCCACTCTCCCAGGCTTCTCCCCCTGAAAGTCAATCCTCGATGTCTGCGATCGCTCGCGTGCAGCCGCGCGACTGAGATTCCTATGTCAAAAGCTCAAAACCCCGGAAAAGGCCAAGCCGAAGCGCGCATTCTATCGAGCGCAGCGGGAATGTTTGCGAACTTTGGCTATAACGGTGTGAGTACGCGTGACATCGCCA
>PLST01000048.1:2531-5914 GCA_003164255.1 Acidobacteriaceae bacterium
TGCGCCTCATGCAGTACTGCTCTCTCGAATTGGGCGACGATATCGATCCACTGCTGCGCCGGCATTTGGGCGAACTGGTGGAGGTGATTGCGCGCTACCTCGATCCCTGGGTCCGCAAGGGCGAGTTGCGCTGCCCCAGCGCCAAGACTCTCGTACTTTCGCTGGTTGCCATCATTCTCAGCCATCGTTCCCTGCATCGCCTTTTCTCGAGCGACGGCTCCAGTCCAGAGGCGCTCTTCAACGCCTACGCGGAGCTTTCGGCGTTTGAATAGGCAATCCTTCTTCCTCCGTGGCCGTTCATGCACATATTGCACGTGATCGACAGTTTTTCTCCTGCGACCGGCGGGCCGCCAGAGGCGGTGCGGCAACTGATCAAAGCCACGCGCGCCACCGGCACGCATGTTGAGGTCGTTTGCCTCGATCGTCCGGAGGCTGAATTTCTCCTGGATATTGGCTGCCCAGTGCATGCGCTCGATCAGTCCTTTATGGGCAGATTTGCATTTTCGCCGCGCCTGTGGCGCTGGCTGCGGGCAAATGCCGGACGCTTTGATGGCATGATCATGAACGGCTTGTGGACCTTTCCTGGCTTTGCCCTTCGTTCGGCAGCACGTCGCGTGCGCCGGCCCTATGGAATCTTCGCTCATGGCGCGCTCGATCCCTGGTTCAACCGCAGGTACCCGCTCAAGCGCCTGAAAAAGCTTTTCTACTGGCCAATGCAGTATGCTGTTTTGCGCGACGCCGCGGCGGTCTTTTTCACCACCAAAACCGAGCGTGATCTGGCCAGGACGAGTTTCAGGCCCAACCATTGGAACAGCGTGGTAGCTCCTCTGGGAATCATGGAGGATGAACAAGCCAGGCAGGATCCCGCGAGAGAGATCGAGGCGTTCTATGGTGCGTTGCCGGAATTGCGCGGCCGGCGCTTTTTGCTTTTTCTGGCGCGCCTTCATGAGAAAAAGGGCTGCGATCTGTTGATTGAAGCGTTTGCCCGGGTGGCCGCTGCCGCCCCTGAGGTGCACCTTGTTATGGCCGGTCCTGACCAGGTGGGAATGCAGGCCAAGCTCCAGAGCAGAGCGGAGCAAGTTGGCATCGCCGCCCGGGTGCACTGGCCCGGCATGATTGGCGGTGAAGTAAAATGGGGCGCGCTGCGGACATGCGAGGCATTGGTGCTGCCATCGCACCAGGAGAATTTTGGCGTTTCCGTGGCTGAGGCACTTTGGGCCGGGCGTCCGGTATTGCTCAGCTACTCCGTAAACATCTGGCCGGAAATCGCCAACGACGGGGTAGGTTTGGCCGATGACGACACGCTCGAGGGCACAGTGCGACTGTTGCAGCGCTGGTTCAGTTTACCCGCAGCGGAACAAGCCGCGATGGCGGCCCGCGCGCAACCGTGTTTTGCCGCGCGTTTCTCCATGGATCGCACGGCGGCAACCATCAACGAAGTATTTGGGAAGTATTCGGCTCTGTGAAGGATGAAAATAAGCAGTGGAGAGTCGGTCTGAGGCTGGCATTGCTTCAGACGGCTTGTGCGGCAATCTGGCGGCAACCCATCGCCGCGTAACCTGCTATCTTAATGTGCTGATTAGGAGTTTCCATGTCTCTTGAACCTCAGTCGGGAGCCCCAACGGGCCCGCCAGTCGAAAACCCGACGACTATCATCTCGCCGGCCGAGCGCTCTCTTATGGATTTATGGCGTGTGCTCATGAAGCGGCGCCTGACGATTGTGGCCGTGACGCTTCTCTCGCTGGCCGCGGCAGCCTGGGACGCGTTTCGCACGCCGCCGGTCTACGAAACGGTTTCGCGCGTCGAAATCAAGCCGAATCAGGTGGCCAACGGGGAAATGGCACTGATGGGAGAGGATGATCCCGCCGCGCTCCAGACCGAGATGCAGGTGATCCAGAGCGACACCGTACTCTTTCAAGCCGCACAGAGTATCAACCTTGTCAGCCAGCTGCGCCAGAATAACGGGAAGGATGGGGCTGGACAATCGCAGTCTTCTGCGCCCATCACGCCTCTGGAGCGCCGCGCGATGATCGGCATGATGAAGAGAGGACTTTCCATCACCATCCTCCCCGGTACGCGGATCCTCGAGATTCACTATCGCGGAACCGACCCCTGGCTTGCCGCCGAGATCGTGAACGGGCTGGTCGATACCTATTCCGATCAGGGTCTCAGGGTGAGTTTTGAGCGCACCGCACACGTCTCCGACTGGCTGGAAAAACAGTTGGACACTTTGAAGCAGGATGCGGCGGACTCACAGCGCCAGTTGGCCGATTATCAGAAGGCGCACAACATTGTGGGTGCGGACGAGAATTCCAATCTCACCCTCGAGACACTGGAGCACATCAGCAGCGATCTGGATGACGCTGAGGCGGACCGGATCATGAAGGAATCGCGCATGCGCGATTTCAATGCCATGAATCCGGACATGGAAGCCCTGATGGGCGATGATCCGGCCATCGGAGCGCTTTACACCCAGCTGACCAACCTTCAGACGCAGCGCGCGCAATTGGCGACCAAATATGGCCCCAGGCATCCCGCGATGCAGCAGATGGATCTTGAGATCGGTAAGGTTCAGGCGCAGATCAATAAGGAATCAGAACTGGCGCGCAAGCAGGTGCAGGACGAATACCAGGCCGCGGTGCAACTGGAAAATGCGCTGCGCAAACGCCTTGGTGGGCAGGAGGATGCGGCCTACAAACTCAACGAGGATGTGGCGCAGTACAGCATGCTCCGCCACCAGGCTGAACTGACTCGTAATCTCTACGACACTTTGCAAACCAATCTCAAGGAAGCGACCATCAGCGCGGGCATGTCGGCGGCGAACATCACGGTAGTTGACCGTGCCGATGTCCCACTTTCTCCGGTGGGGCCGCGTAAGAACATGATCCTGTTGCTGGGACTGGTTGGCGGCCTCGTGATCGGAGCCGCGCTCGCCTTCGTGATTGAATCGATCGACGACAGGCTGCGCACATCGGAGGAGGTCGAGCAGGCGTCGATGCTGCCCAGCCTGGCGGCGATTCCGCATATGTCTTCCGGGCCCGCATGGAAAAAGGGCGAGAGCAAGGAGGATGCGGCTCCGGGGGTCTTGGCACAGCAGCGGTTGATCACCCTGTGGGACCCCAAGTCGAGCGGCGCGGAAGCCTACCGGAGCATGCGCAGCGCTTTGTTGCTCTCCTCCATCGACAACCCGCCGCGCGTCATCGTCATCACCAGTTCATTCCCCGAGGAAGGCAAGACCACCACGGCTCTGAATCTTGCCATTGTTCTTGCGCAAAGAGAAGAGCGCGTTCTGCTGGTGGACGCCGATCTGCGCAGGGGAAGCCTGTATCGCGTATTTGGGATCCCGAACCAGAGCTTTGGCCTGTCGACCGTGCTCACGCAAC
>PLST01000015.1 GCA_003164255.1 Acidobacteriaceae bacterium
CAACTATGCGCGGGACATCCTCCGCTCACATTGGAAGATTTCAGGAGAATCTTCCTCAATGTCTTTATGACTCCTGAAGATCATCTCAATCGGGATATTCAACGGCTTCGGAATGGGGAGGGATTCACGATCTATTTTTCAATGGGGATCGATTCGATACGGCGGTCGGGTCTGCTGGGGCCGATTCAATGACTCAAGTTGACTAGCGCGCCGCTGCCGATTGCGCCTCCTACGATGACCGCGAGGAAAACGTACGCCAACGCGAAACAGGCGAAAGCTCCAAATCCAAGGGTGAATATGAACGATGATCGAAATGCTGTAAAGGACCGAGGGTCAAACAGGAACATTTCATAGAAATACGTCAATGCACCCATGAATCCGAGAGCGTACACGACGGTAAATCCTAAGAGAATTAGCGGAAAACCGAGCCATGGAAGCGCAGACGAAAAATGTAGAGATGGGATGAACACGAGCGATGCCGAGGAAAGCGCAATGAGCACCTCGCCAATCTTCATGTAGTGGCCGTGGCGAGGATCGAAATCAACCTCTTCTCGCCCCGGGATTACTTGCCCCGTGTCTGGATCACGTGATCTCTTGAACGGCGTTAGAGTGACATACGGTACTTTGTGCTCGATTCGGTACTCGAACGCGAAGAACCCCGCCGGGATGACCAATCCTGCACCTACGCCGAGCAATACTGGAAGTTGAGGAAACACTTCTTGCTCCCTATTCAAATGCGTCTAAATAAAGGAACCTTCCGAGAAGTCAAAGTGACATTGAGCAAAGATTCTGAACCCATATTAACCATATCGAAGACGATGTTTCCGTTAGAGGCATCCCACACCGTCAAATCCCTGCCTTGAAACGATATGTCCTTTTGTTTTCCATAATGCTTCGTACAGTAGATGGCGATATCCCGGCAAGCTTCTCCTGCCTCATGACGAAAACCTTCCCATTGAATGGAAATTTTGAAGATCGCACGATTCACAGTACCAAGAATCGTATTCCATTGTAGGTCCATGAAGCGGACCTCCGGACAATGCCAAAGCTGTTGCCCTTCGAACGTCATTTCAAGGTTTAACGCTGAACACTCGTCCCTGGAAAGCAGCTTAAGACCGAGGAGTCCGTCAATCGTGGCATCGATGTTGTATTGCCCCACCGAAAAGCAAGGCGAAGCGGGCTTCCGAGGCTTGAATGGCCAAAGCATGATTGATTCCGACCTCAGACTGAATTCATTTGGTGGGTTCCGCGCCCTTTGACGCAACGTATCCGAGGGGCGCGCCGCCTTTTGTCCATTTTAGCGAAGGGCGAGGAACCACCACCATTCATTCTCCGCGCCAAAGACGTCTGCCGCTCTGCAGCCGCTCACGCCGACAGCTTGTTCAGCAGATCGATCTTCACTTCCCCGTCCGGAAAGACCGCGCGAATCTCCAGCACCCCGCCCATCGCCTCCACGTAGCTGCGCAGCGTGCTCAAGTACATATCGGTGCGCTTTTCCAGCTTCGAGATATTGCCCTGGTCCATCTCCAGCACCTCGGCCAGCCGTGTCTGCGTCATCTCCCGCGCATTTCGAAGCTGATACAACGGCATCTTTGCAAGCTCAGCCTTTGCCCAGGCTGCCGAACGCTCCCTTGCTTCGGGCGACATCTTCGCTCTCAATTCTGCAAACTTCCGGGCCATAACTCCTCCTATTCCTTCTCGATCTCGCGCAGGTGTTGCGCGAAAATCGCATCGGCCTTAGGGACAAACTCCTCATACCAGCGATTGTTTCCGGTCTTATCGCCGCCGAGCAGAAGGACCGCCGTGCGGCGTGGGTCGAAGGCATAGAGAACGCGATACGGGCGGCCTTGATGCTGGACTCTCAACTCGCGCATGTTGTGATACTTCGAGCTGCCGATCGTATCCGCGTACGGCCGGGTAAGCGCGGGGCCTGCCGCTTCGAGCATCTCGACGTAGCCGTTCACGCTCTCCTGCTCTTCGGCGTTCAGCCCGTCCCACCAGTCACCGAATTCGTTTGTAAACTCGACTTCCCAGGCCACCGATTGATTATGTATCTATTTACATATGTGGTCAAGGGAATAATAGAGGAGATGCAACCGGCGTCGTCCCAGCACGTTCTCCTCGCCGAACGCACCTGCCCAACCGCAGCTGCTTGACATAGTCATCTGACTAGTTATATGACTATATGAGAAGGAGCTTCTTCCCATGGCCTGGCAGGTCTACGACGCAAAAGCCCGCTTTAGCGAACTGCTCGACGCCGCGCTCAAAGACGGCCCACAGGTGGTCACGCGCCGCGGAGTGGAAACGGCCGTCCTCGTCCCCATCGACGAGTGGAAGCGCCTGAAGGATCGGTCCAAGCCGCCATTTCCAGACCCGCTTCTCGATCCGAACGGCCCGCACGACATTCCCCTCGCCCCGCGCAGAAGCTTCAAACTGCGCCCGTTCTCTTTTGAAGACGGTGAATAAAGTGCGATTTCTGCTCGATAACAACGTAATCTCGGAGCTCAGAAAGAACCGTCCTCACGGTGCAGTTGTCGCATGGAGGAAGTCGATTCCCGATGATCAGCTTGCAATCCCCGCTGTGGTGGTGGGCGAAATACAAGCGAGCATCGAAATCACCCGGCGACAGGACCCCTCCAAAGCGGACGAACTCGAAGCTTGGTTGAACCGGGTCGTGACCTACTACACCATTCTTCCCGCAGATGGGCCGATTTACCGCGAATGGGCGCGATTGATGCACGGCTGGCCGGACGACCTCAACGCCGACGCCATGATCGCCGCCACCGCGCGCATCCACGGCCTGATCGTAGTCACCAGAAACGTGAAGGACTTCGCAACTTTCGGTACCAAGGTCTTCAACC
>PLST01000098.1 GCA_003164255.1 Acidobacteriaceae bacterium
CCGGCTTCGCGCATCGAGTACATCGGCTACCGGCCCGTGCTCAACTTTGAAGGCCAGTTGATGCCCGTTGAAGATTCCGGCGGCGTCCTCACAGCGGCTGAAGCAGATCCCGACGCCAAGATTATTGTCGTCGTCTGCCGCGAAGGCAGCCGTCATGTGGGCATCGCGGTTTCCCACGTGCTCGACGTGGCTTCGGGAGCAGATCTGTTTGAGGCGGGAACCAGCCAGCGCACCGGCGGCGTCACCCTGCTTAAGGATCGCGTTACCGGCGTGGTCGACCTCGGCGGCGTGGCCGCCCTGCCCGTCGCGGAAACCAGCACAGGGCAGTGGAATCAGATTGCGGAGACATTGGCATGAACAAGGCAACGGTTGCGCATCAAAGCGGAAAATCCATGAAGGACGTCTCGGCGGCGCTGGTTGAAGTTTGTTCCGTGCGCCTGGGCGAAACCTGGTTCGGCGTTCCCATCACTCACATTCTTGAAATCGTCGGTGCGGCCCGGCCGCAGCCCGTGCCGCTTGCGCCCGGTTATGTGGGCGGCCTGGTTCACTACCGCGGCGACGTGCTCACCACCGTCAGCCTGCGCCAGTTGTTGAGCCTGTCCCCAAAAATCGGCGCACAGGACATCCTGGTTCTCGAATCAGCGGGCGGATGCTTCGGCCTGCTGGTCGACTCGGTGGGCGAAGTGCTCACCCTCTCGGCCAGCGACCACGAGCCCAATCCGTCCATTCTCGACCAACGCCGCAAGGCCCTGTTCGCCGGCGCCTACAAGCTCAAAGACAGGCTGCTGGTCATGCTCGACCCCGAGCGGCTTGATCCGCTGCTCCTCAGCCAGGCGAGTTAATTGCTACGCGGCTGTCAAGCCAGGAGGAAACCATGCGAGCACTCATCGTCGACGATTCCCGGTTTGTCCGTGGATTCCTGCGCAGCCTGCTTGAGCCAAAAGGAATCGAATGCGAAGAGGCCGGCGACGGTCAGGCGGGCCTTGACCTGCTCCATGGCGATCGCCCCTTCGACATCGTTATGCTCGATTGGAACATGCCCGTCATGAGCGGATTCGACATGCTCAAGGAACTGCGTGCCGAGGGCTATGACGGCGTCAAGGTTCTCATGGTCACCACCGAAGCTGAGAACGACTTCATCCTGCGCGCACTCGACGCCGGCGCCGACGAATACCTCATGAAGCCCTTCGACCACGAGGCCCTCGACGAGAAACTCGCCATGCTCGGCCTGGCGGAGGCCTGAACCATGACGGCTGCGCGCCGCACCCGCATCCTTATCGTTGACGACTCGGCTGTCATGCGCAGCNNCAGCGCGGCGCTCGCGTCACCATTGAAGCGCTCGCCTGCGGAGCCTCTGACTACGTCACCAAACCCACCGGACAATCCGGTCGCGAAGCTGCCCTCAACGCTCTGGCAGGGGAACTCATTCCCAAAATTCACGCGCTTTCTCGTCCTGCGCAGCCGAGGTCGTCTATCCAGCAACCGCCGCGGAACTTTTCTTCCGCTCCGGCTCCGGCGCTTCCCGGCCTCAACCGTGCTTCGTCGTCCACATCGCCCGTTCTCTTCAACAGCAAGCCCTCGCGCCCGCAGCCCATCACGGCAACGCCGTCGGTGGTCGCCATTGGCGTCTCCACCGGAGGCCCCGCGGCCCTCGATCTCCTGCTGCCTGCGCTCCCGGCCACCTTCCCTCTGCCTGTTCTTATCGTGCAGCACATGCCCGAGCTCTTTACGCGTCTCTTCGCTGAGCGGCTCAATGGCCGCTGCAAACTTCGCGTGCGCGAAGCTGCCGAGGGCGATACGGTGGTCCCCGGAACCATCTCCATCGCGCGCGGCAACTGGCATCTTGAAGTGGTCGCCGCTTCTCTCGCCTCAGCGCCGCCCTCGCTGCGCCTCACCCAGGGCCCGCTTGAAAACCACTGCCGCCCCGCCGTCGATGTACTGTTTCGCTCCGCAGCCAAAGTCTACGGCTCCGGCGTTCTCGCCGTCGTGCTCACCGGCATGGGCTCTGACGGCCTCAATGGCAGCCGCGTCATCCGCGAACAGGGCGGCAGCGTCCTCGCTCAGGACGAACCCTCCAGCACCGTCTGGGGCATGCCCGGCGCCGTTGCCTCGGCTGGCCTCGCCCAACGCATCCTACCCCTTGATGCCATCGCTCCTGAAATCCTGCGCATCGCCGCCATTACGCGCCCAACCTCCGGCACATTCTCACGACAGGCGGTGTCCTGATGGAACAAGCTGCCGCCATTGACTATGGCTACCTGCGCCAGCTCGTCTTCTCGCTCTCGCACAATGTGCTCGATCCCTCGCGCGACTACCTTTTCGATACGCGCCTCACCAAGCTGCTCCGCAATCAGGGCATGAACCATCTCAATGAGCTCGTCCGCCACCTCCGCGCCAGAAAAGACTCATCCCTCGAGTTCGCAATCGCCGAGGCCATGACCATCAATGAGACCAGCTTCTTTCGCGACACGCGCCCCTTCGAGCTGTTGCGTACCGAATTGCTGCCGAAATTGATTGAGGGCCGCCGCATGCAGCGACGCCTGCGCTTCTGGAGCGCCGCCTGTTCCACCGGACAGGAAGGCTACTCGCTCGCCATGCTCATGCACGAGCACTTCCCCATGCTCGTCAACTGGGAGATCCGCATCGAAGGCACCGACCTCAGCTCTGAAGTCGTCCAGCGCGCCCAGGCAGGACGCTATCACCGCATCGAGATCAATCGCGGGCTGCCCGCCCGCTTCGTCGTCCGCTACTTTGACCACGTCGGTGAAGACTGGGTCATCAAGCCCGAAGTGCGCAGGCAATGCAACTTCCGCCAGGCAAACCTCTGCGCGCCCACGCTGCCCTTCTCACGCTCGACTGACACCTTCGACATCATCTTCCTGCGCAACGTCATGCTCTACTTCTCGCATGAAACCCGCAAAACACTGCTCGCAGGCATTCACCATCTCCTCGCGCCCGACGGCATCCTCTTCCTCGGCTCCAGCGAGCAGCCCGCCGACCCCTCCATCTGGAACGCCATCCTCGCCGGAGGCACCTGCTACTTCACGCCGAAAAAATCCTCATGGAAATGAAGGGTGGGAAAGTAGAAACTCACAGGGTCCCCATTCATCGCACAGATTTTTCCCTCCGATGCGTAGGAAAGGAAAATCAATCTCCGCATCTCGAAGCTGTGCCCCATTCATCCCCGCGCCTTTTGCGGGGATGAGTGGGAACGAATCAGCTCCATCGCATCCTTGGTGACCCCTTACCCCTGCCCTTACTGCACCCCAAGCCTCAC
>PLST01000260.1 GCA_003164255.1 Acidobacteriaceae bacterium
CACGCCGGAGATGGCCGTCTGCCCGGTGAACATGGACTTCGACTACGAGGCGGCGTTCGGCAAATCGAGCGCCAACGGCTACGAGCGGCTGCTGCTGGACGCACTGCTGGGCGACCAGACGCTGTTCTCGCATCGCGATGGCGTGGAGATCAACTGGGCGCTGTATACGCCGATTCTGCAGGCTTGGGCCGCGAAAAAGCCTGAGGTCTTTCCGAACTACTTTGCCGGGACCTGGGGCCCCGAGTGCGCCGAACATCTCCTCGAGAAATGGGGCCACACCTGGCGGAACAACCTGGGACGGCCGGTGTAAAAAGCAGGGAACAGGGATTAAGGATTAGCCGGTTAGTGCACCAGCATTGCGGAGAATGGGAGTGACAAAGAACGAAGCCTTGGAACTGGCGGACCAATGGGTTGCCGCCTGGAACGCGCACGATCTCGACGCAATCATGTCCCACTATGACGAAGCGATTGAGCTCACGTCCCCTGTTGCGGCGGCGCTATTGTGTGTGCCGGACGGCACAGTGGCCGGAAAGGCAGCGCTGAGAGGTTATTTTCAGAGAGGCCTCGAGGCCTATCCGGATCTTCACTTCGGTCTGGAAGATGTGTTCGTGGGCATTGATAGCGTCGTGCTGGTCTATACCAACCAGAAGGGAACGCGCACTGGAGAGTTCATGGGGCTCTCAGCCACAGGGAAAGTGGTCCGCGTCATCGCGCACTATAACGCCTAGCTCGCCTCCCCGGAAAGACAAACATCTTCGGCAGCTTTTCTATTCCCTGTTTCTCCCCATGCCCTTGTCCATGGCTTCGTTCGCCAGCCGGTCGGCTTCCTTGTTCCCTCCACGCAGCGTGTGGCGCATTTCAAAGCCTTCGAGCTGCCGCGCGAGCCGCCGGGCCTCCTGCCACAAGGGCAAAAGTCCGGGGCTCTTCACCTTGTACTGCCCCTTCATCTGCTTCACCATCAACTCGGAATCGGAGATAACGCGCATTCGCCCCGCCCCATTCGCCAGCGCCCATTCCAGCACGGCCAGCAGGCCGGAATACTCGGCGTAGTTGTTGGTTTTGAGGCCTAGGAAGCGACTGAGGCGCGCAACCACCTCGCCCTCGGGGTTCTCAACCACAGCGCCATAGCCCGAGGGCCCTGGATTGCCGCGGGATCCGCCGTCGCAATGCGCGGTAAACCACTGATTCGTCGAAGGTGTGGGCGCGGGATCGTCAAAAAGATTTCCGGTCATTAAGTCCTAGTTTAGTTCCTCCACGGTCAGTTTTCCCCAAGCCTGCCCCGCAGGCACACCAACGTGCTGGAAATCGCAAAAATTGGGTGACTAAACCGGGGATTCCTCGTCTACTCCGATACAGACTCCTTCTACGGGACGGCCCTGATCGACCGAGTTACCGTCGTGGGCAGCTAAGCCGGGAGCCGAGGGTCTGGAGGGTTCTTCTTGGGGCCGCCGTGAGGGTATCTTTCTTGGGGAAAGATGAACTTGAAGGAAGTGGCGTTGGCCCGGTGATGAATTTGGCAGCAGATTGTCCCCCGGAACGGAGATCAGATGGCGACAGACGGCGTGAGCTACCCGGTTTCTCCAGTCGGAATTTCGCCAGCCGTGGGCTGGCCGACCGCCCGAAAGGTACAATCCTCAGCAGGTATGGCTGCGACGAGGGCGATGGGCGGGGCAGGACGCGACGGGGCAGGACCCGACGCTGCGGGCAAGGAACAGGCTCGTCTGCAGGCTCGCGCCGATGAGAACGAGTTGATCCGCGAGGCCCAGGGTGGATCGCGTGTAGCGTTCGACTCCCTTGTCCGGCAATATGAGCACCAGGTCCTGCGCCTGGCCCTGCACCTGACCGGCAGCGAGCACGACGCCGAGGATATTTACCAGGAGGCGTTCCTGAAGGCCTTCCGGTACATTGGCAACTTTCGTTTCGAGTGCTCTTTTTATACGTGGATCTACCGGATCGTCACCAACCTCTGCCTGGATCAACTCAGGCGGAAGAAGACGCGCCGCGAAGATCACGCCGTGGTGCTGGACCACTCAGGGGACGAGATCGATCTGTTGGCTTCGGTGTCGGACAACCGGTCGTTTTCAAACCCGGCGCGCGAGCTGGACCGCAAACAGCTTGGCGAGAAGATTCAGGCGGCGCTGGTGAAGCTTACGCCGCGCGAACGGATGGTGTTTGAGCTGAAACACTACCAGGGTCTGCGGCTGAGGACCATTGGAGAGATGTTGAACACGACTGAGGAGACGGCAAAGAATACGCTCTTCAGGGCAACAAAGAAGCTCCGGGGACAGTTGGCGGAGTTGAGGTAGAAGTTGGCAGTCAAAGGCTAAAAGCCAGGAGTTAAGAGCTGGAAGCTGTAGTCGGAATTCTTTTGAGGCTGAAGAGGCGTAGATATGAAATGCGAACTTGCACATGAACGGATAGTGACGGGGGCTTACGGTGAGCTGCCCGACGACCAGGCCCACGAACTTGATCGCCATCTGGCGGAATGTGCCGGATGCCGCCAAGAGCGCGAACAGCTGCTGGCGATGAAGGTGCTGGCCGACGCGCTGCCGGTAGTGGAGCCGGGACCGAATCTTGTGGCGCGCAGCCGGCTGCGGCTGGATGAAGCGCTGGACGCGCTGCCGGCCATGCACTGGTATGAACGCGTGGTGCAGCGGCTGATGAACAGCGTGGCCGGTCTGCAGGCTGCTCCCTTGGCTGCCTGCCTGCTGCTGGTGGCAGGGTTGGGAGCGGGTGGACTTGGCGGGTTTGAGTTTGCGCAGAATCGGGCGGCGCACGCTGCCGCGACAACTCCTGCCCTTGCAACTGCCA
Source organism: Acidobacteriaceae bacterium (assembly GCA_003164255.1). Lineage (GTDB taxonomy): Bacteria > Acidobacteriota > Terriglobia > Terriglobales > Acidobacteriaceae > Telmatobacter. Next base: position 2,812 of record PLST01000260.1, read on the forward strand.
AGGTTCCGGCGCCAGCGCAGGCCACGGCGGCCGCGCAACCCGAGATCGCGAATGTTGCCAGTATTTCAGGCATTGTGAGGCAGCCCGGCACAGAGATGGTGGAAGTGAGCTATAACCAGCTGGTGCCCAGGAAGATCAACGGATCGCTGGACGATCCTGAGATCAGGCAGTTGCTGATGCTGGCGACGGAGAACTCGTCATCGGCGGGCGTGCGCGACGACTCAGTTGGATTGCTGGCGGCCGAGTGCCGTGCGGGACACAGTTGCCAGGGAGCCGGAATCCGCGACGCTCTGATGGTAGCGCTGCGCTATGACAGGAATGCCGCCGTGCGCGAGAAGGCGCTGGAAGGCCTAGAGCCCTACGTGTCACAGGACGTGCGCGTGCGCAACGCTGTGCTTGAAGCGCTGCTGAACGACAGCGATCCGCGGATTCGCACCGAGTCAATCAATCTTCTGGAGCCTGTGGAAGCCGACACAAGCGTGAGGCAAGTGCTTTACTCGGTCTCCACTTCAGACGATAATCCCCAGATCAGGAATACTTCCCGTCAGGTATTGAGCCGGGTTCCTGAGATTCAGTAAGAGGTTAAGTAACTTTCGGCGAGCACGCCACATGAAATGAGAGCGCGAAGCCGGAATGAAGAAACAAGGCGCAGGAGAGGACGAAATGAAATACCTTTCGAGGCCGTACAAGAGTTTGGGTATCGCAGGCTTAGTGGGCACAGTGTTGATCGGTACGGGGTTGATCGGGTCGCCCCACGCGGCATGCGCCCAGGCGAACGATCTTGGGCAATTGGTAGCTGGGTCCAGTCCTCTGCTGCTTTCCAACTCACAGGGCTACCTGGGCGTCGACCTGGCGGACGTGGACGCAGAAAAGGCGCAGACGCTCAAGCTGAAGGAAGTGCGCGGCGCCATTATCACCTTGATCGATCATGACGCGCCCGCCGGACAGATCGGGCTGAAGGTGAACGACGTTGTGATTCAGTTGAACGGGCAGAACGTTGAAGGCGCCGAACAGCTGCGCAGAATGTTGAAGGAAATTCCTTCAGGCCGCAAGGTGAGCATCGAAATCAGCCGCGACGGAAACATCCAGACAATGGCCGTGGAACTGGCGGATCGCAAGGTGCTCGGGCACGATGTGTGGAACCAGATTGGCGATGGCGGCGACGTGTTCACTCCGGTGCCGAGCATGGGCATTCTGTCGGGCGGTTCGGGCGCCGATGCCCCGTTGTCAGGCGGATTTCACATGCCGTTTTTCGGCAGCAGCTTGAACGTGGGCGCGCTGGTTGAGCCGCTGACGTCGCAGATGGCGGAATACCTGGGCGTNNAAGGCGTTCGACGTGATTCTCAAAGTGGGTACGGAGCCAGTGACGAATCTTGCCGGATGGGACCGCGCGTTGCGCGCCAACGAAGGCCGGCCCGTGCAAGTGACCATTCTGCGCGATAAAAAGCAGGAGACACTCACGATGCAGGTGGATTCAAAGCATCACCAGGGGTCGCTGGACAAGAAGGGCATGGCGCCCGCAACTGAAACTGCGCAGGCTCCCCAGCCACTGACCTAGCGTTTGCGCCAATATAAATTGCCTGTCATCCTGAGCGAGTCCGCCGCGGCGGACGAGTCGAAGGACCTGCGGCTGCTCTTCGCCGCCCTCGCCTAGCTCTCCTTGCGATACAGCATGTCGCGCATCGCCTTGCGGCGGGCCGCGTTCAATTCGCTGTCGCTCTTGCGGTCCACAAGATCCGAGCCCTTGCCCGCCGCGGCGTCCGGCTCCTCGGGCTCGCTGCAGGCGGGACAGCGATTGGCGAATCCGGGTTTGCCCGGACGCAGTTCAAACTCTTCAGAGCACACCACGCAAACTTTAATTGGGAAGGTCATCGCAGAATATCCACCAACAGGATAACGCTGAAATGCCGACCAGATTTCGGGATGCGGTGCGTGCCTTTTTTGTGATTCCGCGATCCCCTATTTGAAGAGGTTCAGCGGAATCGAATCACCCATCGCTTTGTAGCCCGCGTCGTTGGGGTGCAGATGATCGCCCGAGTCGTACGCCGGATTGAATTGATTTGGGCTGTTAGGGTCGCTCGTGGCCTTGGCAAAGTCGAAAGCCGCGTCGAAGGTACCGCTGTGAAGAATCCAGTCGTTCACCGCTTCCCGCACCTGTTCACCCTTGGCGGAGTAGTATCCCGCGCCGCCGTAAGGCGTCAGGGTCGCTCCGAAAACCTCGATCCCATGCTGATGCGCCGCGTCGGCAATCTGCTTCAGCCCGCCTTCCAACTGCTCCGCCGTCACGTCATCGTCAGGCGTGGTCACGTGGGCCAGCCGTCCGATGTCGTTGATGCTCTCAAGAATGATGAGATAGCGCACGCCGTTCTGCGAGAGGATGTCGCGCTCGTAGCGGGCAAGCGCGCTCGGGCCGGCCTGGTCGTTGAGAATGCGATTTCCGCCAATGCCCTCATTCAAAACCGCAATCTGATTTTGCGCAGGGACCGCCTTCAGGCGGTCGGCCAGAATGTCGGGCCAGCGGAGATTCTTGTTGGGCGTGGAGTGCGCGCCGTCGGTAATGGAATCACCGAACGCAACCACGGACTCAGAGCCGGCCACAACCGGAACATCCACGCCATCTATGTAGAACCACGACTGAACGGTGGTGGCTCCGGTGAGCGAAGCAGCAGCGGTCTGATCGCCAACGGCCACAAAGTTATCCTGATCGGCGAAGGCGTGGTAGGTCTCACTGTGCGAAATCTGCGGGGGCAGGTAGAAGCTCACGGCCACATCCGATTGCGCAGCGACGGAGAAATTGATCGGGTCAGAATACATTTGGGCGCCGGGCGGAATGCGCACGCCATCAGCTCCGAAGAATGTGATCTTATGGTCGGTACCCGCCTGGAGGTCGGAGCCGCCTGCGCTTAGAGCCACGTGCGCGCTCCCGATCGTGAGGCCGTCGATGCCGAACTCATTGGTGAAGCGGATGCGGATCTGCGAGCCGCCGTTGCTGATGTGAACGATCTCGCGAAAGGTTGCGTCGAAGTGCCCCCGGTTGCTGCCCATCGGCGCGAGCATTGGCGCCGCGGCCCACGTGCCAACCCATTGCCGATTTTGCTGAGCGTGCGCGGCCAGGTTTGCGGCGAGCAGGAGAGCGGGAAGAGCGATCAGGGCGAGGCAATAACTCGACATGGGTCTTGACATGAGACTGCGGACCTCCGGAGCGGATGGAATTTTGCGCAACGGAAGTCTAACACGCACGAATCATCCCCATAGAGATCCGGCCGGGTACCCCATCCTCGCGACGTTCTTGTTTTTGTCGCTATCGGGTTCCCGGCGGCCGACATTTGTCTGCTGGGGTGATCTAGGGTGGGACAGCGCGGCCTCGCCTATTCGCTCGTCGTCGGGTCGATCATGGTGCGGACCTGCGAGACGCGATTGGCGGGGAATCCGCCCTTCTGCGCGTGTTCCCGCACCGTCGCCTCATCCGGCGCGATATAGACGCAATAAATCTTGTCGTCCGTCACGTAACTGTGAAGCCACTGAATCTTTGGCCCCATCTCGTTCAGGACACCGCAGGATGTTTGCGAGATGGCATGGAGCTGCTCAGGGGAAAACTTGCCTGCTCCGGGAATTTCGCGTTCGATGACAAACTTGGGCATGGGGTAGACCTCCTCTGATTGCAAAGTGAAATGATCGTCGCGGCAGACGCCGACCGCAAGCCAAAAAATCCGGGTGCCCCACCCTCGCCATCCGCCGCGGCGGATTTTTGTGGCTAGGGTGGGCTCGCATGCACTTAACCCCGGAGCTTTTCTAATCCCTAATCCCTGCCGGGGTCCCCGGCGAGCGTTCTTTGCTCGCTGGGGTGGCTATTCCCTGCATCTACACCGGTTCCGGCAACCAGCATCCAGGCGTTGAGTGCGCGATTTCCTTTTCTTCCTCGGTCATGTCGACGGAAACGTCAGCGAAGAGCGGCGTACTCAAATACCGCTCGCCCGTATCGGGCAGCATGCACAAGATCGTCGAACCCTTCGGCGCGTCGGCCGCCACGCGCAGCGCACCAGCAAAGGTCGCGCCTGAAGAAATACCCACAAAGATCCCTTCCTGCTTTGCCAGATCCTTGCTGCACTTCAGGGCATCGGCGTTGGGGATGGTAAGCACCTGGCTGATCACTTTCAGGTTCACCGCGTCGCCCGCCAGCTTGGCAATAAAGTCCGGACTCCAGCCCTGCATCGGATGCGGCTTCCACGACGGATGCGCTACCTTCGCCGAGCCATCCCGCTTGCGCTCCTGCGCCACGCCACTCGACAGCATCGGCGCTTCCGCCGGCTCACAGACCACAATCTTTGTCTCCGGCCGCTTCTTTGCCAGTACCTTCGAAACGCCCTTCAGCGTTCCGCCGGTGCCGAATCCCGTCACCCAGTAATCGAGCCGATCGCCTTTGAAGTCTCGCAGAATCTCTTTTGCCGTGGTGCGCGAATGCATCGCGGCATTGGCTTCGTTTTCAAACTGCCGCGTGTAGAACCATCCATGCTTCTTTGCCAGCTCCTCAGTCTTCTGCACCATGCCCACGGCCCTTGCCGACGCCGGCGTAATAATCACCTTCGCGCCAAGGAATCGCATCAACTTGCGCCGTTCGATACTGAAGGTCTCAGCCATGGTCACAACAAGCGGATAGCCTTTCGCCGCGCAAACCATCGCCAGGCCGATGCCCGTATTTCCGCTGGTTGCCTCAATCACCGTCTGCCCGGGCTTCAGCTTTCCTCTACGCTCGGCGTCCTCAATCACGCCCAGGGCAAGTCGGTCCTTCACTGAGCCAAGCGGATTGAAAGCTTCCACCTTCACGTAAAGAGTCACGTCGGGCGGCGCGAGCCTGTTGATGCGCACCACAGGGGTATTGCCGACGGTTTCAAGAATACTGCCGAACTTGTGTCCCATGTTGTTGACCTCCAGTGGGGAATTCTACTCAACGCACCCTGCAACAGGCAGGGATTATTTCGTAGCTACTTGACGCCCTTGTTGGGATCCCAGACGCCTTGCTGCTTGCGGACGTAGAGAATCTGGCCGATGTGGTATGCGTTGTGCGCGCCTACATGCGCAATCAGAGACGCGTTCTGGGCGAGTTTTGCGTCGTCGGCAGACTCCACTGCTTTTTCCCAGTCGGCAAGCACCTGGTTGAGTTTCTTCACCAGGTCGGTCCACTGGGCAGGGGTGAAGTTGTCAAAGGTCTCGTTGTTGTTGCCGTCGAAGGGCGGGGGCTTCACGCCGTTGAACTCCTGGAGTTCGCGGTCGTCCCAGTACCAGATGTGGAAGGCGAGCTGCCCGATGGAGTGGTTGCCCGGCCCCGGCGACCACTTGGCCTGATCTGCCGTGAGGCCGTCAACGGCCACGCTGGCTGGAACAAACCAGTCCTCATTGTCATGGGTGGTGTGCAGCTGCTCCAGCAGGACGCCGCGCAGGGTGGTGGGCGGCTTCTTTCCCTGGGCCAAAGCCGGGGCTGAAAGTGGAAGGGTGAGGAGGAGGAGAACGGCCAGTTTTTTCATGGGGAATTGCCTCGCGTTGGGGATGGGGAATTATAGCGCCGGGCGCCTTCTGAAGTTGAGACCGGGAAGGGGAGTTGGGCTGCGATTTTTTTTGAAGGGGTTTTAGCGGGGTTTCAAAGGGTGATTCGGCTCACGGATTGAGCGCTAAATGGAACCATTTGTGGTACTTCGACAACGTTAAACGTACGAATTGATTCAACCTAAACAGCGCGAAATGTTCAATCAGATTGATACGAAACGTGCGAAATGTTCAATCAGATGGTTACGATTTTCGAGATACTTGACCTAGAAATTCATTGAATTGGGTGTTTTGTAACCGAGGAATTACCCATTTAAGAGGAAAGGGTTGTCGAGAATTGCCCAAAAACACGCTAAATGCGCATTTTTCGGCATTAAAACATGCATTTTGAGCGCTTTTTCGGCCATTTTGGCCTCGTTTTCGCGTTGTTTTGCGTGAATTTGTGCACCGAAAGTGGTGCATCGAAAAACAGGGATCCGTTGGTTCCCGGACGGCGGCTCGCCGCGGCAACCTCTCCGCGACAGTCTGTGATTCAATAGACAAGATGGCTAGACGGCGGAGAGATACAGTTCGGGGGCGGTTGATTTGGGCCAAGCGCAAGGCGCGGGAGTACGCCATGGTCGTGCGCTCGCTCGCTTCCACTTCTCATCCCGTGCTGGTGCAGATTATCCCGATGCGGTTCTGTAACTTGAGCTGCTCGTACTGCAACGAGTACGACAAGGTTTCAGAGCCGGTGGCTCTTGAAGAAATGGTCCGCCGCATCGACCACCTGGGACGGCTGGGAACGGCCATGATCGGCATCTCCGGCGGCGAGCCGCTCACGCACCCCGAACTCGACGACATCATCGTGCGCATGCGCAAGACCGGCGCCATTGCCGGGATGATTACGAACGGCTATCTGCTGAACGTGGAACGCATTGAGCGCCTGAACCAGGCCGGCCTCGACCACATGCAGATCTCGATCGATAACCTGGTTCCCGACGACGTATCGAAGAAGAGCTTGAAAGTTCTCGACAAGAAACTCGAGATGCTCGCTGATTATGCCGAATTCCACGTGAACATCAATTCCGTGGTGGGCGGGGGCTTTCGCGATCCGAACGACGCGCTGGTGATTGGCAAGCGCGCGCTGGAGCTGGGATTCACGTCGACCATCGGCATCATCCACGACGGCGACGGACAACTGAAGCCGCTGAAGCCGGATGAAGCGAAGGTCTACTACGAGATGACCAACCGGCGGAAGGTGAACTACTCGCAGTTCGACGACTTTCAGGCAGCGATTGCCAAAGGCGAGCCGAACGATTGGCGTTGCCGCGCGGGGTCACGCTATTTATACATCTGCGAAGACGGCCTTGTGCACTACTGCAGCCAGCAGCGCGGGTACCCGGGAACTCCGCTGGCGGACTATACGACGGCCGACGTGAAGCGTGAATTTTTGACGGCGAAAAGCTGCTCGCCGAATTGCACCATCGGCTGCGTACACAAGATCAGCTACATCGACCACTGGCGTGCTCCGCAGACCAGCGAGGTCTCCCCCGGCAGTCATGGACTGGTCAACATCCAGACCGGCGACTGAAGATCAAGACTGCAGATTTTACCCAAGACGGTGCATAACCCGCGGTGGGTCAGTTTGAACTTTCGCACAATGGCCCCGAGTTTTTGATTTGCTTGTACATCACGTCGGTTAAGCCGATTTCCTTGCGGATTTCCCGTTGCAAGGCACGAATCCTCCTCGAAGTAATTTTGTCGCATGAAGCCACGGCGCTCCATAAGTCGCCAGTTGTCTTATCGACTGCGTAGTTCCCCCAGACGACACTGCCACCTGGGTTGTCCCAGGTGACCTCAGTGAAGTAAAACTTTTTGGGATCGTAACCGGCGAAATCGTCCAACCCGTAACCAGGAAGTTTCTTTGTCTTGTCGGGAAGATAAGCTTCCAAAATCGAGTGCGCCTCTTGAACGGTGAGTTGTCTAGGCTGCGGTGACTGGGCATCAGCAATCACACAAGCGAGAACCAGCGCTATCACTATCGAGAATTTCATTTCACTATAGCTCTCTTCTTGTAACTCCCGCGCTTCGATGCCTCCAGGTTGGGGAGCAACTCAACCAATTCTTCGACGCCCCAAACGTGTTCCATCCATATGTTCAACAACAGCTAATTCCACAACCCGCAAAGCGTAGACGGGAAAGTCCCGGTCCTTTACAGGACGTTTTGGCATACCTCAAGTTTACTGCTCACCACGAGAGGCGCGATACCCGCCAATTTCAAACTGACCCACCACCCATTCTTACGCAAGACGGTGCATGATTGAATCAGTGGGGAATCAGTTCAAACTGATCGATCGCGACCCTGGCCCCCAGTTGCCAATGCTCAGGCCCCGAAAGATATTCAACTGTAATCTGGTTGAACTTGCGCAGCGGGGCAGTGTCCGGCACTGCAAAGCGCATCACTTCATTCACCGGCGCAAGCTTCACCGTAAATTGGCCTGGCTCGGTTGAGAGAATCGTTTGCTGACCCAGCGATACCGACGGTCGTCTCGGCGCCGATGCGTCTGTAAGCACAACGCCAACAGCGATCGGGCCGCGCACATTGTCGCGATTCTCGACGGTCACCTGCACCTCGCGGCATCGCGCAAGGCGGATCGGCGGGCCAAGATTCTGCACGGCCTCCATTTTAAGCGGGAGAAAATTATTGGCTTCGATATTTGCCGTCAATGGGTTGCCGTGTGCCTCGTACGCTTGCGGCCCCGGCCTTTGTCCCGGCGGCTGAAAGTACCAGTAAGGCCCGTCAAATTTGATCACCATTGGCTTCGCGGTGAGCGCAGCATAGGGTGAAATGCTGGCCAGAACCGGCGCCACGATTTTGGGCTTCTCAGGCAGAGGCCACAGGATGATGCTCTGGTAGCCGGAAACTCCCGCGACATAGACACTGCCGGAACGCCGATGATTCGCATCAGCATTAGCTCCTTTGACCTCGCCCGCATCGAGAGCCGCGCGCTCCGCTTCAACATCGTTACGGTGTCCGATACCGTAGAGCATGACGTACAGCGTAACGAGAATTGCGGTGATGGCAACCTGGGGGAACCGCGCGGCCGCACGTCTCCTGGCCAACTTGAGGGTCAATTCGGATTGCGGGTCGAGCGTAAGTTTCCACGCGAAGAGAAACGCGGCCACGGCGAGCGGTACCCCGGCATTCAGGTAGAAGTGATTGATTAGAAGATAGCCCGCTGCATAAACGCAGAGTGCAATTGCATATCCGTGGACTTCTCGCTGTGGGGTGCGAAGTGTCGCGGCAAACATTTCGCATCCTTCCGATTCGTGCATGATCGACTGCTGATCACGAGGGCGGGTTTCAGACACAATGATGCGGCGCAGACCATTTGCCAGGAGCGCAGCGCCCAGCGCGGAGAGAATTGCTGAACCTGGAGAATCCTGGCGGGACAAAAGCACCACCGCAGGCACCCACACCCAGGCGCGGGTGTTCACGATTGCAAACAGCGGAAAAGAAAGGGTCGAGTCGCCCGTAAATGGTACTGAGAGCCGATTCCAATAGAAACGCGAGCCCGCCGCCCCGGCCAACACCGCACCGCACACGTAGATCACCGATCTAATCAGAAGTGAATGCAGCGACGGCGCATTGTCCGCAGGCAGCCTGAAGAGCAGAAATGCTGCGATGAAGGCATTTCCCAAGCCGGCGAGAACCACGAAGCTTAGGAATTTTTCGACAGACGTGGGATTCTTGCCTGCCTCGAGTGCGAACGCGCCGGCTTGTGTTGGAGAGGCCATGCGGTTAAGTCTCAATCCCTGTAGCGTTGTGCCTGCCGCTGGTCTCCCGATTTCAGCGATGGGACGAAAGCTGCGGTAAGGTTGCTGGAAGCAGAGCAGGAACCGCTTGTGTACCCTATGTAGCATTCGTCATAATTATTTGTCAAGCGGCGCCCAAGCCGCGACGTTAAACGCTAGAGCCAGAGCACGCCGAGGATTGCCCGGAAACATTGTGAACGAATCATCAGGGACCACAACCTTATTTCCGTGGTCGCGCTCCGCGAAGGGACGGTCGGCCAATGGACCGGATGGCCCGAAGAAATGAAAAATCCAAGCGCGAAGATCAGTGCGGAAACCGCGATAAAAAAACAAGCGCGTCAGATTCCCAGGAGGGCGGACTACCAGCCCGGTCCCGTAAAATGAATGTGTACTTAACCCTGAATCCAGGACTTCCCACGAATGACCGCTGAACTGAAATCGTCTCTCGTTAGCTCAATTGAAGCCGCCGCCTCCCAGGCCGGCCTTGTGCTCGTATCCGCCACGCAGGGTGCCGACTTCCACGGCCAACCGACTGCCGTTTTCGAGCTTGGACTTCCCGGCGTCGCTGGCGGCGCGCGTTCGTTGCGGCTGGAACTGAGCGAGAAGTTCGATTTTGACAAGCCAGATTTGCTGCCTACGATGACGGCCCACCTGGCAGCGCAGGCCAAGCGGCTCAAGAACCCACGGCCGGAGTGCTACGTAACGCTGGCAGGATTGCCGGTGGCTTTTGGAAAGTTTGAATGGCCGTTTCACCAGTCGACGTCGGGCGCGGACACGTACATTGTTCACGGGGAGATGCACCTGGCGGACGGGGGCGCGCACAATCTGCACGCGAAAGTGGCGGCGGCGGTGACACAGACGTTTGCCGAGATTGTTCCGGCGCTGGAGCAGCCGTATGCGGAGACGTTTGTGTACAACGCGGTGCGCAAGACGGTGGACCTGGGACAGCTTGAGTTTTTGAAGAGCGGCAACCGGCAGCCTGTTCCTGTGACGACGCGGTTCTACAGCCGGTGGAAGAAACAGTTTGTGTTTAACGACACGGACGACGCCGAAAGGCTGAAGTATTTGCTGTGCAAGGTGTACTGGCTGAGCGGCGTGCTGGGCGAAGGCAAGCCGGTGTGGATTGCCGATCCGCGCGATGCGCAATACCTGAATACGGCGGACGCGGATCTGTTGCGCGTGGCGGGCGATTCCGGCGGNNTTTACCAAGCCGCAGTTCAACGAATCGATGCGGAGCGGGCACGCAAATATGTAGTTTCCTCAGGCCCATATGGAACGCGCAGGCAAGACGCGGGCGTTGCGGTCTGCGGAAGAGGTCGAAATCTGACAGGATTTTAGCGAAGAAAATCCCTCGGGGGCTGAACAGGCTGCGGAAAAAGGCAAGTGCGGTCGGAGGAAATCAGCAGGGGCTAAACAGGTTGCGGAAAAAGGCGCCTTCGGTCGAGCTGAATCAGCAGGGGCTAAAGCCCGACGTTGATTTTGCGGCTTTTGCGGCACGAGTAAACTCGTGCCCTGATAAGAAACTGAACCCCAATCGGGCGGTGAATTGGGTAATTCAGGTGGAGAGGATTAGACAATTCAGCAAGTTGGCCTCCGCTACGCGGAGATGGCGAGTTGGCGAGTTCGCGGTGACTATTGCGCATGAGATTTCATTCCTTGCGGGTCGGCAGCGCCGGTGGGAGACTAAAAAGAAACTG
>PLST01000328.1:0-7952 GCA_003164255.1 Acidobacteriaceae bacterium
ATCGCCGCCCTCAACCGCATCTACCCCATCACCGCACAAAACCTCTCCGCCTTTCCCGGCAAGGAGCTCACGGCGGCCAGCACCGTCTCCATCCAGGGCACGGTCTCCTTCCGCACCGGCAGCGGCATGCAGGGCGTCGACGTCACCGCCATCCCGCTCGACGCCAACGGCAACCCGCTCCTGCAGTACGCCGTCTCCTTCGTCTCCGGAGCGTACTTTTCCGGCAACCACGGCAACCCCATCACCGGATTCACCAACCCAAACGGCGTGCCCTTCACCCAATGGGGCTCGTCCGATTCCACCCTCCAGGGCTACTTCGACCTCAGCGACATCCCGCTGCCTCCCGGCGTCACATCCGCCAGCTACCAGGTCACCTTCGAGCCCATCAATCCGCTTTACATCCTCGAGAACTCCGTCGGCCCCTACACTGTCGGCCAGGTCACTCCCTCCGGCACGCTCCAGTCCATCACCGTGCCCAATCTTGCCGCAGGCAGCCTGCAAACCCTCGCCGTCAGCGCGCCGGACTCCGCCGTCGGCGGCTATCAGGACGCGATCGGCACCCAGATCCTCCCCCGCCCCATGCCCGCCGGTGGCCAGTGGATCGGCCGTCTCAGCCAGGTCGGCCAGAGCGACTGGTTCAGCTTCCCGGTCCGCGCCGGCCGCACCTTCACCATCGTCACTGAAGCCACCGACGAAACCGGCACGCCCACCGATAACAAAGCCATGCCGGTCCTCGGCGTCTGGGACGCATTCGACGCCGTCGGCTCCACGGCCGTCGGCACCGCGCCCGGACTCAACGGCCTCGCCCCCGGCGAAACCTTCCTTCAGGTCTCAACCAGCGGCGCAGACATCGTCCGCATCGGCATCGCCGACCAGCGCGGCGACGGCCGTCCCGACTACTCCTATAACGGCTGGGTGCTCTACGCTGACACCGTCTCGCCCCCGCGCCTGCCCGCCGGAGGCGGTCCCATCGTCATACGCGGCATGGGCTTCCGCATTGCAGACACGGTGCTGGTCGGCGGTCAGCCCGCCCTCGTCACCAGCATCTCGCCCAACGAGATCACCGCCATCGCNNCTTCTCCGCGGCCGCCGTTCTCTCCGGCGCCATCAGCTACAACTCCGGTACCGGCGACGCGCTCACCCTCGACACCGCACCTGCGGGAACTGTGCCCATCGCCACGCCCATCCCCTTCACCGTCACCGCACTCGGCCCCGATCTCACCCCCGCCGGCGCCGTCAGCGTCATCTTTACCGTCACCTCGGGAACCGCCACTCTCGCGTGCGGTCTGCCCGTCTGTGCCGTCGTAGCCACCGGAGACGGCCGCGCCACCATGAACGTCCTCGCCGCCAATGCCACGCCCTCCATTGTCACCGCCTCGCTCACCAACGGCTCCAGCCTGCAGGCTCACTTTACGGGAGGCACGCCGCCCGTCCTCGCCTCGCTTACGCCGCAGCTCTCGCTCGCCGCCGGTGCCACCTTTACCTGGACCGTCCAGGCCCTGGTCCTCAACGCCGGAAAACCCGCGCCAGGCCAGTCGGTTGTCTGGACCGCCACCCCCAACTCCGGAATCGCAACTCAGGGCTCGGCCGCCGTCCTCACCAGCGCAAGCGGCATCGCCACCACCACGCTCACCGTCGGTCCGCTCGCCGAGGGCCAGACGGGGACCATCAGCGCCTGTCTCAACGGCACCAGCCAGTGCGTTGTCTACACGGCCTTTGGCTCCCGCCCTGAGTACGCCTCGCTCGTCGCCGTCTCCGGCACCGCGCAAACCCTCGCCGTCTCCGCCCCGCCCGCCGCCGTCACCCTCCGCCTGCTCGACATGGACGGCAACCCCATGGCCGGTGGCACCGTCGCCCTCTACCAGGCTCTCTACGCCTGGGCTCCGCCCTGCGTCCAGCACACCGTCTGCCCGCCCAGCACGTTGCTCGCCTCTGAATCCTCCACAGCCACCTCGGCAATCGACGGCTCCGTCACCTTCTCACCCGCCACCCTGCCCGGTGTCTCCACCAGCCTCATAGCCCTGGCCACCAGCGGCAACACGGCCACTATCCCTATCGCCATCGAGCAACATCCCTGACAAACGCAACGGCCGTCTTCACTCACCCAAAAACAAAAGGGGCTCCCGAAGGAGCCCCTTCAAATTCAATGACAGCCTCTAAAACATCACGTGGAAGCCCATAGTGAATGCACGGGAACCACCGATCGTCCCCGTCGCCGACCCGAAGTTCGCGGCGTTGTTGGGGCAGGTGCTTGTGTTGGCGATCGTCAGGGCCGCAGTACACGTTCCCTGGCCAATTTGAAGCAGTGGCGAGAGCTGCGTTGTTTTGCCGGTACCGGTGGTGAAGGGCACTTGATCCAGGTTGGTCAAGGCCGACTGTTGATCCGTCGTGTTATTGGCCGTCACAACCTGGCCGTAACCGAGGTAGGTACGGTATGCGTTGCAATTGTTGTAACCAAAATCCGCACTGATGGCACTGGCGGAGCATCCATTGTTCTGGCGAATCTGCGCCTGGTCCTGCGGGATGTCAAGGCTGGTTGTGTTGGTCACGTTGAAGACGTTGAGTTCATATTGAGCCCTCACCCTTTCCGTAACCTTGAAGCCCTTGCGGATGGAGAGATCAAGACGCTTTTGGGATGGCTGCCGGAAGATATTGCGCTGTCCCACATTGAATGCGGTCTGGTAGATATCGATCGGATCGCTCGCATTGGCGCCAGGGGTAGTGGCGCTGGGAATGCCGTTCGTACCGGGCGCCAGGTAATTAATTTGGACCTGCGATGGATCGATGGTTGGAAGGTAGGAGCCGCCGCTGCCGCGGAAGGACCCCTTGTTGCCGGTGAACGCGGATTTCGGATTCTTGGGGTCTTTGATGCCAAGAACAGGGTTCATCAGCGTCGGGAAGTTTCCGAAGTTGATGCTGCCAACGGCGCCGTAGAACTCATACAGTGAATACGGCTCGCCGCTTTGCAGGGTTGCGATTCCGGTGAGGTGCCAGTCGTTTGTGATGTAGGAGGCAAAGTCGTTGCTCTTCACCAGGTTGGGCACATCTATCTGGAAGTTGCCCGTGAACACATGGGTGCGGTCAAAGTCCGACGAGGCCCAGGAGTCGCGCAGATGGGTCGGGTTGTCGCCGGTGAAGAACAGGCCGATGTCGCTCTGTTCGTCGAGCGAGTGGCTCCAGGTGTAGCTTCCGCCAACCTGGAAGTTGTGCGAAAGCCTCTTTTCCAGGTGCGCCTGCAGGGCGTCGTAAGCCGAAACACCAACGGTCTTGAAATCCGCGGCATTGGGGCTATACCCCACATAGGGCGTCCTGAAGTCCGTATTGCCGGCGTCAGAGGTGTTCCATGGCTCAGTCGCAATCGGCGCATAGTCGTAGTTGGGATCGACCTCATTGTTCTGGTTCATCACTTCCATGCCATACGAGGTCGTCTCGCCCCAGATCGGATTCGTCGCGGTTGCAATTCCCGGCTCGTTGATCGGAATGGGAATTACCGAATGCCGTCCGCGATTTCCGGTGTAACCGAGAGTGATGGCAAGATCGCCTCTTGGCTGCCATTGCACACTCAGGGTGTAATTGATTGTGTAGGGCAGAACATTATTCTTGTCGTAATAACCAAAGTTCAAAGGCGAGGTGCAGAGGAGGTATCCTTCCTGACTTTGCACGCCGCCGCAATTCTTGCCGAATTGAGCGTAATAACCCGAACTGGGTGACCCGGTCATCTCATTCAACTGAGCCTGCAAGGCCTGTCCCACTGCGCTGGGGTCGGAACTCGGCGGCGAGTAAATCCCTCCCTGCGCCGGCGTATTGAATGCCAGATTTCCCAGGGGATTCTCCAGTGTCAGGGAGCCACTAGTCGAATTTCCAGTAGCAAGGCTGACCAGCGGCGCCTCTTCCGTTACACCAAAAGGACCCCCGGTCGAGCTGCCCGCAGGTTGCGAAAGATAGGTAAACAGTTCGCCACGGTCGTAGTAAATACCGCCGCCGCCGCTCACCACGAATTTTCCATGGTCGCGTGCCGGCGACCAGGCAAATCCCACCCGAGGCGAGATGCCCCACTGGCGTCCGTTCAGCGTCGATGCGGAAACACCTTTGGTCGGGTTCTGCGTGTTGTTCCCGGCGATGACAAATCCGGAATTGACAACGTTGAATCCTGTTGTCGAGGTACCGGTTACGTTGTACAACGCCGGATCGAAGTTGAAAAAGTTGCCGTACTTTTCCGTCATGCCGCCGTGATAGTCGTAACGAACGCCGGCGGTGATGCTCAGGTTTGAAAGAGCCTGCCACTTGTCCTGCACATAGCCGCTCAGCTCATTGCTGCGATAGTAGCGATCCGAATTGTTGCGGTGCGTGACGGGATCGATACTCTCCAAAACACTTGACTTGGCCACTTGCCCCTGCAGGAAGTCGTCAAAGCTGTTCATCACGATCTGCGCATGACCCGAGCGGTTATTGGTGATATTCAATTGCGTGTAGCTGTACCCGCCGCCGGCAACAATGGTGTGCCTGCCTGCCGTAAAGATCACGTTGGTTGAAGGATTCAAGCGGTTCTGGTAGTAGCCCATATCCACAAAGGCGCCGGGGGTGCCCGACGGACCGATGTTGAGATTTGGCGCGTACTGGTCGTTGTAACCGAAGTTCTTGATCTCCAGGCCCGGCAGAATATTTGCCAGCAAGTTGGTCGTCTGCGCGGCTGAGACACCAAGAGTGCCGCCAACCACCGTTTGCTGGTAATTGGTGAACGAACCCATGCGGACAAATCCGAGGCGCTGCTCCCAGTTCAGCCTGGAACCGATGGAGATCGTGTTGTCGATCGAAACCACCTGGGAACCATTGTGCTGCGTCAGTGGAAAGCCGGCCGTATCCGAGAAGCCGAATGGTCGATTTACCGGCGATCTCTGGTAGTAATACTTGGCCGACACGCGATCCGCCTTGGTGGCGTCGTAGTCGACCGCAACGGTGGCCTGATCGGTGTTCAAACGCGATATTCCCTGAAGAACGACGTTCGGTACGCCGTAGTTATATTGGAGCGGGCCAGTGGCTTGCGAGGACGGAATGATGTATTGCCCGTTGCCCAGCTTGGCATTCATGATTGCTGACGCAACCGGATCGATTGACGTGGCGCAGGTGTGTGAACTCGAAGACACGCAATTCCATCCACCTGGTGCGGTGGGCCCATCCAGGGCCAACAGCGCTCCGTCGGAACGGTCGTCCGTCAGTCCCGCTGGAACCGTCATCTCGGCAAGTCCCGTTCCGCTATCTTCATTCACGCCCCGCTGATAAGCCGCAAAAAAGAACAGCTTGTCTCTCTTGACGGGACCACCCACCGAAACGCCCGAGTTCCAGCGGCGAAGCCAGGGGTTCACCAGCGCCTGCGGGAACACTCCGAATCCCTGTTGGGCCAATTGATAGGCCTGGTTGAAGAAGAAAGGCGAGGCGTTGATCAGATTGTTGGCATAGGAGCCGTAGACCTGGCCGTGCCAGTCATTGGTGCCGGTGCTGGTGTTCACGTCGATCTGCGCGCCACTTGTGGCGCCCTGTTGCGCATCGTACATTGAGGCATTCACGCGCAACTCTTGCGTAAACTCCGGCGGAGGAGAGGGCAGGCTGTTGCCGTTTGAACCATAAACCGAGGTGCCGACGGAGAAAGATCCGCCCACTGTAGGCGCACTGCCGATGTTGAAGTTATAGCGCTGTGAGCTGGACCCCGACGAGCTCTTCCCGTTGAACAGGTTGGTGGAGTCCACGCCGTTCACCTGGAACGTGTTCGAGGTGTCGCGCTGGCCATTCGCCCAGATCGGCTGATTGCCGATTCCGGCGTTGGAGTCGAGGTTCGATAGCAATTCCGCGTTCACGCCCGTCGAAAGCACCGCCATCTGGGTGAAACTGCCCGTGGCCAATGGCGTAATTCCAATCTGCGAGGAATCGAGCGTGTAGCCGTTGGTGGCGTCTGTGGCGTTCAGCAGCGGCGTCGCCGTCACTTCAACCGATTCGGTCACTTGGCCCAATTGCAATGTGGCATTTACGGTTCGGGCGCTTGCCTCCTGCACACCGATGCCTTTGATCTCGGTAGTTTCAAAACCCGCGTGGCCGATCGTCACCACGTAGTTGCCGACGGGCAGATTGAAGATCTGGAAAAATCCCGTCCCCTGCGTCAAGGTACTCGCGCTGAAGTTAATCGCTGCGTCCGTAACCGTGACCTTTGCGCTGGGCACGGCAGCACCCGATGGATCGACTACGGTTCCGTTGATAGATCCGAGCGTTTGTTGCGCCGCCACGTGCTGCGCGCAATAGGTCAATATCAGAGCTGAAACAACGCAACAGGAAATAGCCTTCCACAAAAGTTGATTCATCGATCTCCTCGCATGGTTTTGGATTTTTGGTTTGCTTGCTCTACAACCGAGGCCCATGGATCGGGTGCCCCATTCATCGCGGCTTCATGCGATGAGTGGGATTGGTGAAACTCCTCCGTCGAACCATTTCAGTCCCTGATGCGGTCTATCTTTCGTGCACATACCGCACAAGACTTGGAAAAGATCGCTATGGAGGCCCTGCGTTTCCGGGCGGTGCTTTCCCGTTACCGCTTAAGCGTATTCAAAGAATTGTGCATCCTGGCGCTCAAGACCATAAAGCCTCAAACTGACAGATGAATGTGAATACTGTGCAAAAAGGGAAGCGGTTGGAACATCAATAGCCCACGAGCAGGATGGGCGGTTCAGGATAGTTTGCTCCACAGATCGCGAATCGCCAAGAAAAAAATGAAGTTCCCGTCCAGGGCAGGCTGTCCACCCGAACAAAGCAAGCCAGAATTCTCTCGCCTCGGATTGGAAGCAACCCTCCCGAAACCTGAAAGCTGTTCCCTGTTCACTGACCACTGATCCCTGACCCCTGATCTCTGATCTCTGATCTCTGCACCAACTTCGGTGCAAAACCGTCCGCAAAAGCGTGCGAAAACTCGTTAAAAACCGTCTTTTTCCGACCATTTTTGTACATTGAGCACATCAAGTGTCCTGCTGGTCCACGCCAGTTCGGTCAAAATCGTCTCGCTGGTCCTGGTCGCTTCGCGACCCCTCACCTGCTCCTGCCAAATCGGCTCGCCGCAAGCTACGATTTGTTCAAAATCGTCGCCCTGGGCGCAGTCTCAAATCGAAGATGCGCGCAAATTAAATGGCTTCGCCTGAGAGACGAAAACTAGCCTTTTGAAGCTGCCTCGACCACCGACCGCTGCGCCGCGAAGATCTCCTTCAAACCGCCCGCCGCCAGGTCAAGTAGCTCATTCAATTGGGCCCGCGTGTAGCTCCCCTTCTCCGCCGTCGCCTGCGTCTCAATCAGGCCGCCATCCTCCGTCATCACCACGTTCATGTCCACCTCCGCCGTCGAATCCTCCTCGTAGCACAGGTCGAGCAGCGCCGTGCCACCCACAATCCCCACAGATGTTGCTGCCACGAGTTGTTTCAGAGGCGATTTCTTCAGTGTCCCCGCCCTGACCAGAGCATTCAACGCCAAAGCCAGTGCAACGCAAGCACCGGTAACAGCCGCCGTCCGCGTGCCGCCGTCAGCCTGGATCACGTCACAATCCAGGATTACCGTCCGCTCGCCCAGAGCCTGCATGTCCACCGCGGATCGCAGGCTGCGCCCAATCAGTCTTTGGATCTCGTGCGTCCGTCCGCCGATCTTGCCCCTCTCGCTCTCCCGCGGCGTCCGCGTCACCGTCGAGCGCGGCAGCATCGCATATTCCGCCGTCACCCATCCACGGCCCGAGTTGCGCAGCCATCCCGGCACACCCTGTTCAATGGTTGCGTTGGTCAGTACGCGCGTATTGCCAAACGACACCAGTACCGACCCTTCCGCGGTCTGAACAAATCCGGGCTCGAGCGACATGGGCCTCAACTGGTCAGCACTCCGCCCCCCGGAACGAAAAAATCCTTCAGAAAAATGATTCGAATTCATAAAGC
>PLST01000328.1:7975-13662 GCA_003164255.1 Acidobacteriaceae bacterium
GCGCCGATGGCTCCTGAATGGGAATTCAGGCAGAAGTCATTCCTTTATCAGGAACTTAGCAAAACTGTTCTGGTTTGGCACGCGACGTGTATTAGAAGAGGACAGAAGAATCAGTCGTCAAGCAACAGGAACCAGAAACATGGAGAGAGGCCTAGCCGTAAACGGGGTCTTCGGCCACTCTCGACTGGCCTGTGAACACCGATCGCTGATCATGGAGCGCATCATGCAACAAACACAAGTCAATGCGGGAAGAAGCGGAGCGGGACGGAAGAGGGTGGAGGCCGTCGTGGAGACATTAGCCTCTCTCGGGTGCGAGGGCGAAAGCGTTGCTGAGGTTGCACACGATGCCCGGAACATGGTGACCGCGCTGGGGCTCTATTGCGATCTGCTCGAGGAACCTGGCGTTCTGGCGGCTCCCTTCACCCACTACGGAAACGAACTGCGCCTGGTGGCTGCTGCGAGCCGGCGGCTGGTGGAAAAACTGGTGGCTCTTGACTCCAATATTGCCTCAAGCATTGACTCTGACTCCGAGGAAAACATCCCCACTCAGCTCAACAAAAGCGCCTGTGCTCAGATTGATGCGAACGCGGTTCCCACCTTCAGTACCCTTCAGGACTCATGGACTGATCGAAGCCTGGGTACCCGTTCCTCTTCGCCATTGAACACCAGCCTCGACACCACTGCAGTCGAACGGGCCGTTTCACGCGCGATGGAGAGGATCGCCAGAAGATCGCGAGCCGCGGGTGCGCCCGCGCGCTGGGACCCGATGCCGGCTGTGCCCATTGAAAACATGGCGCTCGAGCTGTCTGCCAACCACAACCTCCTTGCAGCCCTGGCCGGGGCGGCCATCGCAGTCAAGGTCGATGTCGCGGGCGCGGCCAAAGCGGTTCGGCTCACCGGCGAGGACCTCACCCGAATGCTGGTAAACCTGGTGAAGAACGCCGCAGAAGCGATGCCGAATGGAGGTTCAATTCACATTTCACTCTGTGAACTTCCCGCCGTTGAGGGCGCCACGGACACCTTGCAACTCGCCATCGAAGACAGCGGCGCAGGCATCCCCGCGGAGTCGCTTGAGACCATCTTCGCTTCGGGGTACACGACGCGGGCGAAGGGCAGCGCCGATGGTGGAAGCTGGGCGGCTTCCCATCGCGGACTGGGGCTGGCGATCACACGCTCCATCGTGGAGGCGGCTGGCGGCCGCGTCCGGCTTACCAGCCAGGCACCCGCCGGGGCGCGATTCGAAATCGAGCTGCCGGTGCAAACGACGAGACCCTAGCGGCCGGCTTTCAGCTTCATCGGCTTCTTCAGATCGAACAGGATTAGAGCAGCCAGTCATTTCAAGACCGTTCAGGCCAGTGAACTCCGGGTTTGCAGTCAGGAACGAGCCGAAAAAGACTCGCGCTCTTCACTCATACCCATAAACCACGAAACGAGATTTTTCTAATCCATGCGAGGCGGCTACAATGCTTGAAACAGTCTTCAACAAAAGGGCTATGGAGTTTATCCCCCAACTAGCGGAGCCGGCAGTGCGCTTGCACCTGCTGGTGGTGGACGCGGATGCGGCCGTGCGTTCGGCCTGCGCCGAGATTGCCGCCAGCCTCGGATATGCGGTCGAAAGCACGGGAGACTTGGGCCAGGCGCGGAGCCAGATGAGGGGCCGTGCGACCGACATTCTGCTGGTGAATCTCCCGGCGGGGTCGAACCAGGGCCTCGAACTGGTCTCCGAGGTCAAGCTGCTCTATCCGAATACCTCGATCATCGCCATGACCTCCTCGGGCTCAGTGAATGCGGCAGTGGAGGCGATGCGCTGCGGCGCATCGGATTACCTGACCAAACCATTTGCGATGGACGAGCTCTCGACGGTGCTTGACCGGGCTGCGTCCAGCCACACGACGGACTCCGCAACCCGCCAGTTGCGCGAACGGCTCAGGCTGTCGCAAGGTCTTGGCGCAATGATTGGCCGCTCAGGGGAGATGGAGAAACTCTACCGCATCCTTTCCAAGGTCGCTCAAAGCTCGCACCCGGTATTGGTTCTTGGCGAGAGCGGAACCGGCAAAGAGCTGGTGGCGCGGACCATCCACGCCTACGGTCCCAACGCACAAAAGCCGTTTCTGCCCGTGGATTGCGGGTCACTCGTACCAACTCTGATCGAAAGCGAACTGTTCGGTTACGTCAAAGGTGCTTTTACGGGCGCAAACCGCAACAAGGATGGATTGCTGGTGTCGGCCGAGGGAGGAACGGTTTTTCTGGACGAAATCGGCGAGCTTACGCTCGATCTTCAGGCCAAGCTGCTCAGGGCTCTTCAGGAGAAAGAGGTTCGTCCGGTCGGGGCAACCCATCGCGTGCCGATCAAGGCAAGAATCGTGGCCGCAACCAACCGAGATCTGGCAGTGATGGTCGAAAAGGGCACGTTCAGGAAAGACCTTTTCTACCGGCTGAACGTGGTGAATTTGCGCCTTCCGTCCTTGCGGGACCGGCGCGAGGACATTCCGCTTCTGGCAGCGCATTTCCTCGACCGCATCAGCCGCGAGCACGGCACCAAGTTCACGCTCAGCGACGAGGCCCTGCGCACCATGATGCGGCACGACTGGCCGGGCAACGTGCGGGAGCTTGAGAACGCCGTGGAGCGGGCCTGCACAATGTCTTCCGGACCGGTGCTGCACCTTGGCGATCTGCCCACACAACTGCAGCAACAGGGGCTGGATGCAAGGCGAACCGCGGCCGCCACCGGCGAACCGTCGGATGAAGGCGGCCAGCCTGAGCTGAAAACGCTGGCCGAGATGGAACGCGAAGCGATTCTGGGAGCCATCCGGACGCTGAATGGAGACAAGCTGCAGGCTGCCAAATTGCTGGGCATCGGCAAGACGACGCTCTATCGCAAGCTCAAGGAATATGGCATCGCCGACCCGCTTCACGAAGAGTAAGAAGGAATCCTCNNTTGGGAGAAACGAAATGAGCATTCTGATGGTGACCGGATTTGAAGGGGCACAGAATTGCGCCGCGGTGGTGGGTGCGCAGCTGGGCATGGACGTTGAAGTGGCAGAGGGACGAAAGGCCGCCCTGGCTGCGTTGCGGCGCCGCGAATTTCTGGCGTTGGTGGTGGATGAGACCATGGCCGAGTGCGATCCGGCCGCGGCCGAAGCGCTGTGGGCACACGCAGGCCTGGCGATTCCTCTGCAGATCAACTTCGCGCTCTCCGGGGCTGCGCGACTGATCCGGGAGATACGCGCGGCATTGCACCGCCGCGAGCGTGAGCAGGCGCTCGCGCACCGGGCAGCTGCCGCCGCTATTGAAACGGAGCTGAAAGGAACTGTGGCTGGGCTGCTGCTTCATTCAGAACTGGCATTGAACGGCGGTGAGGTCCCCTCATCGGTGGCCGAGAAATTGCGCGTAGTTGCCGACCTGGCAGGCAATCTCCGTCGGCAGTTGAACGCGCCATTTGAAGCACGCGGCAAAACAGCGGCCTGAGTGCTCACGTCGGCTGGGGATTTTTCCTGGAAAATTTGATTGCGTTGCACGCGCATCGCCGGGGCTCAATTTGCCCCGGCGTTTTTTGTCCCAATGTGGACGGTGCAGGCAGCCAGAACCTGGACGGCCATACTGGTGGCAAAAGCTTGTGAGCCGAACCGAAGGTGCTTTTGCCGTTAAGTGGTCAGTCGGCCCACAGGCTTATCCTCGACCGTTGATGGCCGGACTTGGATGAGCTTCAACGTTGTGAGGACTTCTTCCGGCAATTCTTCGAAGTAGAGAAGCGCGGATCTGGCGCGCCGGCGGTTGAATGTCCAGAGCCCGGCGGCAACGCTGCTCAGAGAGGTGGCTATGCACGTGTATTGAAAAGAACGTTGGAGCGCCCGCAACTCAACCTCTGCGCATGGAAATGCGAGGACGAACAGGACTACGAATCCCCAGAAAACAAATTGGAAGTTCGACTTCCCCGGCAGGTAGGAGCAGGTGAAAGGAACCTTATAGAAATCGATCAGGCTGAGCTCGGTGAAGATCCATCCGATGAGTGCGAGCACAGTGAGATGGCCAACGACCTGGCTCCAAGGCCTGAAGTCAAGCGCCAGGCAAGCCGAGACCAACCAGACGGGGGTCACCGCAAAGAACAACAACAATGCCCTGGTTTGGGCGATGTATTTCTCAGGAGGAGCGAGCTGTGTGATGCGCCATACCCAGTTGGCTGTAAGCGAGATGGGCAGCGAGAAAACGCTGCGAAGACCGAAGACCGCCAAGCCCATCATCATGAAGGTGGAGATGAGAAAGCCGACGGTGAGCAGACGAAATGACGTGTTCGATAGCTCGTCGCGGAGCCAGGAGAGCACGATGGCGAGCACCAATGCGAGCGCGAAGGCATAGGCAACGCGATGCTGACGGCTACGCGTGAGCGAGCGCACGCTGAAGAGCATAATGGCGTTTTGGAGCCGGCTGCCGAACCGCGCCGCCCCATGGAAACCGCCGGCGCCCGGGACCAAATCGGGCTCCTCAACAATGCGGCGCATGGTCCTCAAATAGCAAAGAAGCAGGGAAACCGAAGCGCCTGCGACCGCGATGCCGAGGCCCATCCAGGAACGCTGCGCCAGCCACGAAAGCGCGGGTGGCAGCGAACCAATGAGCTGATTGAAGAGTGCGAAGAACCAGTAAGGTGGCGACCAGTCGAGCATCCGCTGGTTTGCGGGCAGGACAAAAACCGAGGGCGAGGTGATGGTTGGCTCAAGAAAATAGACGCTGATGAAGAGCCCGTAGGCGGCAATCTGGAGCAGGGCGGAGACGCGCAGGAAGACGCGACGCGGGAGCAGGAGCGCCATCAACCCCTGCACGGTGAGGACTGAGCCATACAGAAAGAGACTGGCCGCGATCATTGTGAAAAGATAAGCCGCGAGGATCATGAGAAAGCGCGAAAACCCACCCAGAAGGAGGGACAGCGCGCAGCTCACCGCGAAGTTCAAGGCAAGTACGGCGAGTCCCACGACAGCGCCGGAAGCAGCCATCCTGGCAATGAGGATGGTGTGCGCGGTGAGTGGCAACGGACCGAGCACCATGACGTCGCAGCGGTCGGGAAAGATCGAGTCCCAGCTGATGACGGCGAAGAGTCCGACCACCAGCATCATGGTGAAGATCATGCGCTGTTCGACGGTCCAGAACATGCCCACCAAGTAGGCGATATTGTCAATCGGCGGATGGATGAGGAGGCCGAGGGCGTTGATCATGCTGAACATCATGAGCACCCCTGCGAACTGGCCGAGGAAGCGGGGAATGTCGGCCTCGATTGACAGGGCTTCGAGGTCAACAATGCGCAGCAGGAACTGGTGATAGAGGGCACGAAACTGAAGCGGCAGGCGATCGACGAATTTGCGGATCAGGTTATGCATGGATGAGGTCCGCGATCTGGCGAGCCATCGCATCGGTGTCCTGTTCAACGGCGAGCTGCGAAAAGATGCCTTCAAGCGTGGGCAGTTCCATCAGCGTGCGCAGCCTCTCGATCGTGTCGTCGGCGACGAGCTTGCCGCGATGGAGAATGACAACCCTGGAGCAAATGCGTTCGACAGTATCCAACTCGTGGGAGCTGAACAGCACCACCTTGCCGCGGCCGGCCAGCTCCTGGATCAGGCTGCGCAGCATCAATGCCGAGCCCACGTCCAGTCCGGAGAACGGTTCGTCCAACAGCACCAGTTGCGGATTGTGCAGCA
>PLST01000328.1:13676-20135 GCA_003164255.1 Acidobacteriaceae bacterium
TCGGCTCTTCGGGCACGTACCCCATGCGGCGCTTGTAGCCGATCAGGTCCTCGTGAATCTCCCGGCCTTCAAACAGGATCTCGCCGAAAGTTACCTCGATGAGACCGGTGATCATCTTCATTGTCGTCGATTTGCCCGATCCGTTGGGACCAAGGTAGCCGGTGACCTCGCCGGGGCGAGCACTGAAGCTGACCTGGTCAACGGCGGCGATGCCGGAGAAATGTTTGGAGACGCGGCGGAGTTCTAACATGATTGGTACATCCTAAGCAGCAACGAGTATTTGAAGAGGTCAAGCGTGGAGGGTGGAGGATTCAGGCCTTGATTCGGACTCTTGTGACATTGAACTTGGAAGGGATGGTCTGCGTGGCGTGTACTCATGCCATGTGCCGTTGTTTGCAATAGAGTTCTCGCACGGCATCGCGGAGAGATTCGAATAGTTGATCCAGGTTTCGAAGGCTGCCGCTGCTGAAGGGCAACGTTGTTCCTTCATGCGTCCCGAGCCTGAACGTGAATTCGATTCTGTTGGTGTTGTGTGCGGCGAAGCGACGAAGGCTCAATTCCAGATGGATGTTTGCGGGCGGAGGGTGAGGAGCTGCGGGGCTGAGTGTCGGCAAGAGGCAACAGGCCAACGCCAGGGTGATTGCCGATTTCGTTTCCAGCATCCGATTCCTCCTGGGCGCGACGGCCCTTGACCTCCGCGATGAATTCGACGTTTCGGCCGCTTCAATAGCGGAGGCCGAGTTTCATGGGGAAATCTTCTTCTCCGTCTTCAAGGCCGGGAAGATTGCAGTGTTGACGAACGATGGTTCGATGGCGATGGAGCAGCGCCAGATGAGCTGCGGCGATGACGACGATGGCGACGATCATGTGAGGCGCGCTGTTTGCGATCCAAGGCTCGGTGGCGATGGGAAGCACGGCGGGCAGGGGAAAGATTGTGTAGTACTTGAGCACGGTGAAGGCCAGGTTCGGTTGATCGCGCGTTGGTTCGCCGGTGAAGGGGACTGTGGTGACTTTGAGAAAAAGAACGTCGGTGAGGAGAAGACAGAGGCCGCAGGCAACGATAATCTGGGCGATGGTTGCCGGCCAGGTGAGCAGATCCCAGGGCGAGATGGTGCGAAGCGCGATGGACGCGGCTAGAGTGATGGCGACGGCCCAGAGGATGACCCACGTTTTTGCGGCTTGCAATTGTTGCAGTGCTGGAAGGAACTGCGGGGGGCGGCCATGCACGATGCGGAAGACCCAGCTCCCCTGTTGATTGCCGGAGGAGACGAAGGCCATGCGCACGCCGGCGATGACCCAGAAGGCAACAATGCCGAGCGCGGAACGAATGCCGTCGGATGAGATTCCGATGCGGACTGTGCCGTCCACAACATTGAAGCGGAGGATGGCCGTGGTGACGACGGAGAGGCCGACACCTCCATAGAGGACGAGGTAGATGCGGTAACGCGGAACGCGCAGTACGGTCTGACTAATGAAGTGAAAGACGGCGCGTCGGATGGGCAGGTGGACGACGACGGCGTGGAGAAAGCGATTGAACGGGCGTGCAAGCGGGTTGCGGCGGGTGCGTTTTCCTGGGCCTTCGACGAGTTGGCGCACGCGGCGCAGGTAGGCGAGCGGATAGGTGAGAACAGAGAGTGCGGCAACGAGCAGCAGAGCAAAGGTACCGATCTTTGCGAGCGTAGTGTAGATGGGCAGTGCGGTTGGGCCTTCCATAAGGAACTGATAGATGCCCAGAAACCAGAAGGGCGGCCAGAGGAGCACATACGCGCTGGAGGATTTGAGCAGAGTGGGGACGACGCCGGAGAAGACAGGAAAGAGAAACAGTAGAAGGAGCAGCGCGGTGATAGCGAGGCATTGGAGAACAAGGGAAATCTTGCGGAAGAGCCGCTCGCCGAGAAGAGAGAGCAGCACGCCTTGCAACGCGAGGATGAATGCCGCTGCGAATAGGCCGGCGCCGAACGTGGCGAACACGTGAGCGACGACAAAGCGCGGGAGGCTGGGCGGATCGATTGCGGGGGGAAGGACGAGAGTGGCAAAGATGTTGATGTCGAAGAGGAAGCCGGTGACAAAGATGGCGATGGCGGCGACGCGAGCGAGGAAGGCGCGAACTTCGGCGATGGGGAGAGTTTTGAGGACCCAGAGATCGAGCAGGTCGGGAAAGAACATGTCCCACTCAAAGACGGTGACGATGCCCATGGCGACGAAGGAGTAGACGACAAAGAAGAAGTGGTGATTGACCTGGAGCCAGTATGGCGGCGGGCTGACGGGGATCGGATGATTCTGTCGAAACTGGATCACCGGATGATAGACGGGCCATAGATAGATGGCGATCATGAAGGGGGCGAGACCGACGGCAACGGCGATCTGGACGAGGCGAGTTTTGGCGTCGCCATCGGGCGATGCAGTCTCGTGATTGAAGAAGCGTTCGAGGAAGTGGCGCACGAGCAGCACGAATTGGCTGCGTTGCGGTTGGTGCACCGGGCCAAGCCCAGCCTGCGCATTCAGAGCAAGCGGCTGCGCATCGGACATGGTGAGAAGGCGCTGAAAGTTGTCAGACATGGCGGAGTTGCATCACCTCGACCATTTCCTGGGCAACGGTTCGTGTGTCCTGCTGCTGGACCAGTTGTGCGAAGACACTCTCAAGATTGGGCAGGCTCATGAGAGTGGTGAGTTCTGAAGGACGCGCGTCGGCGAGAATTTTGCCCTTGGCGATGACGATGACGCGGTTGCAGACCTGCTCGACGACTTCAAGAACGTGGGAGATATAGAGGATGGCCTTGCCTTCGGCGGCTAGCAGTTCAAGCAGGTCCTTGAAGAGGCGCGAGGAAACGACGTCGAGGCCGGAGAGGGGCTCATCGAAGATCAACAACTTGGGATCGTGCAGGAGGGCGGCAGCGATGAGCACACGCTGGCGCATTCCTTTTGAGTACGTGGAGATGGGGGAGTATTGCCACGACTCGAGATTGAGGAGCCGGAACAGGCTCGTGGCTTTGGCTTCCAGAAGAAACTCAGGGAGGCCGCGGAGACGGCCGACGAGTTGCAGGTACTCGAGGCCGGAGAGGTAGCTGTAGAGATGCGCTTCTTCGGGGACGTAGCCGATGGCTGCGCGGAAGGTGACCATGTCGTCGCGAATGTTGTTGCCCTCGAAAAGGACGCGGCCTTCGTCGGGACGCAACATGCCGGTGATGATTTTGACGGTGGTGGATTTTCCGGCGCCGTTGGGACCGAGGAAGCCAACGATTTCCCCGGGAGCCATGCGGAAGCTGATGTCCTGAATGGCGGGGATGGTGCGAAAGCTTCGGTAGAGATGTTGAACCTCGAGCATGTCAGTGCCTCGGAGCTTTGAATCATACCCTATGTAGCATCATACATAAAGACTTGTCAAGTAGATTGCTACATAGATAATATTCTTGAATGCCCCGACCGCGGATCCCAGACGCGAAATTGTCGCACACCGCAGCGATGATCCTGCAGGCTGTCGATGCCGGTTTCATCTACGGCTTCTCCATCATGGAGATGACCGGCCTGCCGAGCGGCACGGTTTACCCGGCGATGCGGCGACTGGAGCGCGATGAATTGATCGACTCGCAGTGGGAACGCCAGTCGATTGCTGACGCGGAGCAGCGGCCACCGCGCAAGTACTACAAGCTGACAGGGGCCGGCAGGGTCACGCTTGAATCGTCCCGCAAGCGCTATCCGTTGCTGGAGCGCTTGATCCCGAGCGAGGAGGCCCGCCGAGTATGAAGTCTCCATTGGAAGCAGCAGCCTGCGCCGTCAATGTGGGAATCCTGCGTGCCGCCTCGCTGTTTGTGCCAGCCCGCCAGCGAATGGAGTGGCGCTCAGAGTGGCGCGGCGAGCTTTGGCAGGCGCGCTCGCAAACCAGCAGCAGGTTCTCCTGGGCGCAGGAGCGTGAGATTGCCGGCTTCTGCCTTGGCGCGTTCAGTGATGCATTTTGTTTGCGGCGGATCGACCGGCATATATACGCGGCACAAACTCCGCGAACGCGATCGCTCCCGTTGCGCGCATTTTCAGTCGAATCGGCCTGGCAGTGTCTCCTTTTCCTGGTTGCCCTGGTCGGAGCAAGTTATGGGCTTGCGCAGATCTTGCCCGGCGTACGCGCGGAACGAAGCATGCCGGAGGTACCGGTCCGTTCCGGGCTGGTACTGATTGAGAACAACGACAACGAAGATTCCCTTTCGACCATTTCATCGGGCCAGTTTGAGGCATGGAAGGAACGCAAGCAGGAGTTTTTTGACGGCTTTGCGTTCTACCGGGTTTCGCGCGAGCGAGTGAACCTGGGCCCCGTAAGCAAGGGCTGGGGAGTGGCGAGCGCGAGCTCAAATCTCTTTGCACTGATGGGCCTGCCGGTGCGGTTCAGGCAGACAGATGCAAGCGTCGATGCCGATTTGCCCAGCGTAATTTTGAGCGAGGATGTGTGGAAGCGCGAGTTCGGCGCCGATCCGCATGTGGTGGGCAGCGTGGTGCGCGTGGGTCTGCGTCGGGCTACGATTGCCGGCGTGGCGCCCGTCGCCCCCTGGCAGTTGCCGGGCCAGGTGGATGCATGGCTGCTGGAGCCGGACTCGCGCGATCCGGAAAAAGGCTCCGGTTACGTCGTTGCACATCTTACGCCTTCAGGAAAGTCGAAGATGGACTCGCAGCAGATTCGCATCACGTCGTACTCGCCGCATCGTTCTCCCGACGACCTGCTGGGCATCAGGATCAATAGCGCGGCGCGCGGACCATGGGACGCATTTCTTTTCGCGGTGCTGCTTGCTTTTCTCGCGCTGCCTGCCATTACCTCCGTTTCGTTTGGAGAAGAGAGCGTCAGCCTGCACGAGATTTCGCGATTCAGAAGATTTTGCCGCTGGGGCTTTCTTGCGGCCAAGATCGCACTGCTGCTTCCGCTTCTTCACTTCGCCGCGCTGGATCTCTCCTACGGATTCTTCCCGTTCAACGTGAACGAGGCGCTCTATCTCCAACTGGTGGTCACATTCTTCGGATGCCTGTTCGGCATGAGCTGGGTGCTCAACGATCAACGCCGTCGCTGCCCGGTGTGTTTGCGGCGCGTGGCGCATCCGGCGCGTGTCGGCCAGCTTTCCAGAACATTTCTGGCATGGAATGGGACTGAGCTGATGTGCATGGGCGGCCACACGTTGCTCCATGTTCCATCGCTGCCCACCAGCTGGTTTGGCAGTCAGCGGTGGATGATTCTCGATCCCTCCTGGAAGTTTCTTTTTGCCGGTCCGGCGCGGGATTGAGCCGCTAAATTAGTGGCTCAGCTTGTAAACCTCGCCCGAAGCCAGCAGAAATGTGCCGGTAACGTACTGTGACGAGAACATCTTAGATGGTTTCGCGTGAATTCTTCGCTGTAAACTGGGGGGACATGCGAGATTCAGCCGTACTTTTGATTGATTGCCCTGACCGCAAAGGACTGGTGGCGCGGGTGTCGGGACTGTTGTACGAACAGGGTGCCAACATTCTGCACGCCGACCAGCATCAGGACCATGACCTGGGCCTTTTTTTCATGCGCGTGGAATTTGGTCTTGGAGGCGGCAAACCTTCTGAGGGAGACGGGGCGGAGGGGGCGCGATTTGATCTTGAGGGATTCAAGGGAGCGTTTGCGCCGCTGGCTGCCGAGTTGGGGATGCGCTGGAAGTTGAGCGCGGACGGGCGGCGGCCGCGGATGGCGCTGTTCTGCTCGCAGTATCTGCACTGTGTGGTGGACCTGTTGCACCGGTGGCGGATGGGGGAACTGGACTGCGAGATTTCGATCATTATTTCGAATCATCGCGAGGTGGAACTGCTGGCCGCGTTCTACGGAATCCTCTTTAAATACGTGCCGGTGACGGCTGCGACGCGTGCCGAGGCCGAGCGAGCGCAGCTTGCGCTGCTGGCCAAGTACGAGGTGGACCTGGTGGTGCTGGCGCGGTACATGCAGATTCTTTCTCCGGAGTTTGTGGCGCAGTACCCGGCGGCGATTATCAACGTGCACCACTCGTTCCTGCCCGCATTTACAGGGGCGCGGCCTTACCACGCGGCGCACGCGCGCGGCGTGAAGCTGATTGGCGCCACCAGCCACTACGTGACGGCGGTGCTGGACGACGGGCCGATCATCGAGCAGGATGTGGCGCGGATTTCGCACCGCGACCAAGTGCCTGACCTGGTGGCGCGTGGCCGGGATCTGGAGCGGATGGTGCTGTCGCGTGCGGTGCGCTGGCACCTGGACCGGCGGATTCTGTGCTACGGGAACAAGACGGTGGTGTTTGATTAGAGGCAGNNGGGTGAGGCGGCTCACGAATCGCGACCTAAATGGAACCTTTTGTGGTACTTCGACAACGTTAAATGTTCAATTTCATTCAACCTAAACAGCGCGAAATGTTCAATTAGAATGGTCCGAAACACAGCGAAATGTTCAATTAGATTGGTACGATTTTCGAGATACTTAACCTAGAAATTCAA
>PLST01000396.1:0-3821 GCA_003164255.1 Acidobacteriaceae bacterium
GTGAAGGATGCTTTGAGTAACAAAGCTCTGGCTGCCTGAGGCTTCATGCATCAGTTTGGCTCCAAGTAAGGGAAAGTTTAGCACTGCGAAGAGCGGTGGACTGGGCGTTTTCGGTAAGTGTGTCCTGGTCCAAGACGCTCCATCCCTGGTGCCCAAATGCGAGGCACCAGGGGCACCCGGCAGGTCCGCTACGGTGTGGATTCGAGGTTGGTAACGTGGAGGCTTGACTGGGTTTCAGGGACCGTGCCGTCGTTGACTTCCACTCGAACGGGCTTGCCGACGATGAGGATGCGCTGAACTGCTTTGCCGTGACCGGGAACGACGACGCGCTGGGTGACGGCGTTGGTGTCGGAGTGGACGGTGACGGGGACTTCGCACGAAGCGTATCCGGCGTTGGAGATGTTGACGGCGACGAGCCATTGGCCGGTCTTTTCAGCCTCAGGGAAGACCGAGTCGATGGAGAGGTCGGGCAGGCCCTTGTCGGCGTCGACCCAGTCGGCAAAGAGCCAGGTGAGATCGCGGCGTATGCTGGCCTGCTCAAGGAGCTTCTCGAATTCGCCGGGGCCACGGTCGCGGAGATAGCCTGGGCTGGCGTCGGCGGCGGGATCGTAGGCGCGGAGGGCGGCCGAGAGTGCGGGGTCACCGGCCACGTCGCGGAGCATCCAGAAAAAGTAGGTGGCCTTGGTCCGGTAGTAGACGGGTGAGATGGCGAATGCGAGCGGCTGACCGGCGCTGATGCCGGGGCTGGCAGGCTCAACCAGAGCCAGCGCGGTGCGCCCGGCCTCAAGCTGCTCGAGTGCGCGGGTGCGGCCACGCTGCTTTTCAACCCAGAGCGTGCCCATGAAGTGAGCCACTCCTTCTGAAAGCCAAGCGCGCGGAGACTGCATCCACGCGTGGGTGAGGGCGTGGGCGAGCACGTTCTGCAACTGTTCAGGCGAGGCCTCGCGGACTGAGGTGGCGAGCAGGGCGCCGGTTTCAAACGGAGCGTCGTCGGGATCGGGCAGGTCGAGGATGGTGAGCTGGGAACGGGGGCGCTGACCGAGCCAGCTCTGCAAAAACGGCGTGACATTGGTGGCAGCGGCGGACCAGGACTCGACCGCAGCCTCGTCAATGGGCAGGGTCCAGAGCGTGGTGTTGGCGGCCTGGTGGGGTGTGCGCGCGGCGACGAAGAGCGAGGGCGCCTCAAAGCCGAGCACGGAGTTGTCCAGCGTGGCCGTGGCGACGCCGTTGATCTCCTGCCCGAGGCTGTCAACAGTAGTGACGGTCAGCGGAGCGGGATGGCCGTTGATGAGCGCGACGTTGGGCGTTTTGCCGTGAGGAAACTCGACCGTGAGATGGAGACGGAATTGCGCGCCGGCCATGCGCAGCTTGTGTTCGCCCATCTCGTCGAACAGGCGCGCGCCATCGCCGAGGATGACCGGGACGCTGGAGACGGGATACCAGACAACATTTCCGAAGCCGCGCAGGCCGGTGAAGGGGACGCCGATGCCATCCCAATCGGAGCGCAGAGCGACGTCCTGCGGAGTGCCGATGACGAGCAGGCGCTGGGCGGATTGCGGAATGGCGCCGGAGTAGGTGGCATCGAGCTGGATGCTCTGGCCGGGGCCGAGCGGCTGGGGGAGCGTGACGGCGGCTTCGTGGAGCTGGCCGGTGTGATCGGCATCGGAGTTAAGCGTGGCTACGGGAAAGGCGGCGTCGCGGCCGAGCACACGAATGCGCTCCCAATTGAGCGAGGAAGAGATCTGCAGCGGGATGTGGACCAGGGGCGTCTGCGCATCGTTGCGGACGGTGACCAGGGCACGCACGGCGATGGCGCGGTCGGCGGTGTGGAGATGGACGTCCATGTCGAACGCGACGAAGGTGACTGCCTTGCGCTCGTCGTCCGTGGCGATGGGCGCTGGGGCCAGTTGCGGCGTGGGTGAGCCGGCTACGGTGGTGGTTTGCCCGGAATCGTCAGTGGAACGGGAGAAGATGACTTTGCCGTTGGACTGCTGGGGCGCGGCTTGCACGGGCGGCGCCGTGTGGGATTGGGCAATCAAAATGGCGCAGAAAACGGGCGCGAGAAGAGCAGGGAGAAAGTGGCGCAGCGAACGAGGGCAAGCAACGGAAAACTTCATGAGCCCAGGCCTTTCAGTTTCTTTGGTTTCGACGGGGCGGCTGCGTTGGAACTGTCTGCGCCCTTTTTGCTGGCCTTGATGCGGCGCTGGCGAAAGGCTTCATAGAGAACGACGGCTCCGGCAGCGGAGACGTTCAGGGAGCTTACTCCGCCGGCCATGGGAATGCGGAGAAGATGATCGCAGGTGCGGCGGACGAGGTCGTGGAGCCCGGCGCCCTCGCGGCCGAGAACTAGCACGCAGTCGCCGGTGAAGTCGAAGTGGTCGTAATCCGATGTGCCCCGCTCGTCGAGGCCGATGATCCAGAGATTCTGGCGCTTGAGATCTTCGAGAGCGCGCACGAGATTGACGACGCGGGCGATGCGCAGGTGCTCCGCGGCGCCGGCGCTGGCCTTGACGGCAACAGGGCTGAGGGGCGCTGAGCGGCGCTCGGTGAGGACGATGCCATCCACGCCTGCGCCGTCGGCTACGCGGAGAAGAGCGCCGAGGTTTTGCGGGTCTTCAACGCCGTCGAGAGCAAGCAGGAGGCGGGCGAAGCCGGATTTGGCTGCGGGATCGGGCGTGAACAGGTCTTCAATTGAGAGCGCTTCCTGGCCGTGGACGAAGGCGACGACACCTTGATGCGCGATGTTTTCGGCAACAAGTGTGAGTTGCTCACGCGACTCCTGACGGACACGGATGCCAAGCTGGCGGCAGAGAGCGACGAGCTGTTCGATTCGGGCATCGTGGCGCTCGGCGGCGACCAGGACGTGGTCAAAGCGGCGACGTCCGGCCTTCAAAGCTTCTTCCACCGGATGCAGTCCGTAGAGAACTTCCATGAGGGATAGTGTAGAAGATGGGAGTGAGGGAAATTGCAGCTTCTAGCTTCTAGCTCCTGGCTTTTAGCTTCTGGCTGCGGGCTGATCGATCTCAGTTCCAACTTTTTGATGTGGGCACCCTGGATCGGCTGTGGGGGACGGGCACGATATGAAGGCATCGCGCGCAAAGACATTTACAGCGTTGCTTGAGCCGGATGGAACCAATTTGCGATGGGTGGTTGCGCGGGTTCCGTTTGACCTGGAAAAGACGTGGCCAGTGCGCAACGGGCGGCTCGTACGCGGAGAGATTGAGGGGTTTGCCTTCAGGATTTCGCTGTTTCCCGATCCGCGCGGCAACGGGCATTGCCTGCTGGTAACGAAAAAGATGCTGAAGGGGGCCAGGGCGCGCGTTGGCGACAAGGTGCACTTCAAACTCGAGCCCGATATGGAAGAGCGGCCGATCGTGATTCCGCCGGAGTTGGCAGCGGCGCTGAAGGGCGAACGCGCCTTGCGCAAGTGGTTCGATGCGATGAGCCCGTCGATGCGGCGCTATATCGGCGCGTATGTGGATGAGGCGAAGGGCGCTGAAACGCGGATGAAGCGCGCCGACAAGATGGCGGAACGGCTGATGCAGGCGATGGAAGGCGCACATGAGCCACCACCGGTACTGAAGGCCGCATTCCTTCGGCAGCCGCGGGCGCGTGAGGGATGGTTCAAACTGACGCCGATCCAAAGGCGCAATCACCTGCTGGGGATTTTTTATTACGAGACAGTTGAAGCGCGGCAACGGCGCGCGGCGTTGGCCATTGAGGAT
Organism: Acidobacteriaceae bacterium; assembly: GCA_003164255.1. Lineage (GTDB taxonomy): Bacteria > Acidobacteriota > Terriglobia > Terriglobales > Acidobacteriaceae > Telmatobacter. Next base: position 3,726 of record PLST01000396.1, read on the forward strand.
GCTCTGCGGGCGGCGGAAAAGTAGGCCCCAGGTTGCATTTGCACGGGTAGCGGATCCAGCGATCGAGCTAACGCGGAACTTTTCCGGCAAATGGTG
>PLST01000396.1:3866-4619 GCA_003164255.1 Acidobacteriaceae bacterium
AGGAAAACCAGGCAATTTCAGCAGGACTAAAGCGGCAGGAAGCCGGGCTGCTGGATGATTTAATCGTCCGCTACCAGCACCGGCTGTTGCGCTACCTGCTTTATTTAGCTGGAAATCGTGAACAAGCAGAAGATCTCTTCCAGGAAGTGTGGATGCGGGTCCTGGTGCGCGGAGGGCAGTACAACGGACAGGCGCGCTTTGAGACCTGGTTGTTTACGATTGCGCGGAACCTGCTGATTGACCTGCGGCGGAAACGGACGATGAGCAGCCTTGACGAGCTTTTCGAGGGCGGAACGGACGAAGACCGCCCGATGGCGTTCGAGATAGCCGACGACGACCCGACGCCGTTCGATCACCTGTCCAACATGGAAGACCGGTCACGGATTGCCACGGCCCTTCTGGAAGTGGATACGCTTCACCGCGAGGTGCTGGTGCTCAGGTTCCATGAGGAGCTGTCTCTCGAAGAGATTGCCAAGGTGACGCGGGCTCCGCTTTCGACTGTAAAATCAAGACTTTACCGCGGCATGGCGATGATCAAGCCCAAGCTGGAACGCCTGCAGGGAGAAGCGCAGGAATGAGTGAACTGGTCCATAATCCGGCGGAAACGGCAGGCGGCAGCGCCCAGGTTGACCTGGTGCAAGCGCTCGCCGGAAGCCAGGCCGGGCGGGACCGAGCCGTTGCGCACAGGACGCGGCGGGTGGTGATGGCCTCCTTGGGCGTGATGCAGCAGCAGAAGGCGGGGCGGAAACACAG
>PLST01000323.1 GCA_003164255.1 Acidobacteriaceae bacterium
CGCAGTTGCCGCGGACTCAGCCGAGATGGTGGAAACCGGGGCATCCAGCTGCGCGGGAGCTTCCTGAACCGAAACGGGAGTTGCCTCGACGGCAGCGACCGGTGCGGCTTCCGCTGGAGCCTCAATGACGGCAGGCGCGGTGGGCTGCGCGGCTGCAGGAGCAACCGGAGGCTTTACGACTACGGGCGGCTTTTCAGCAGCTCGCGGCGCTTCTTCCTTTGGAGCAGCCGCGGGTGGCTTGACGACCACAGTGCCCGGAGGCGGCGCAACGACCACAACTGGGCGCGAAACTGCGCCCGCTGGAGCCTTCGCAACGACCGGACCGGCCGGCGGTTTGGAGGCAATGGCAGGTGTCGTCGGCTGAGGGACGATGTTCGGGGCCGAGCGCGGCTGTGGAACGATCTTGCGTGGGGCAGGCGGCGCTGGAGGAGCGGCGGCGACTGCCGGCTTTGCGGCAACAACCGGCGGGGGCGCAGCGGGCGCCGGCGCTGCCGGCTTGGCCGGCATGTGCGGGTGGCGCGCTTCTTCCTCTTCTTCTTTCTTCTTCGCCAGAATGGCCTTCAGCACGTCGCCGGGCTTGGAGATGTGCGAGAGGTCGATTTTTGGTGCGATGGGCTGCTGAGCGCGAGAGGACGCGGCGCTGCCATGGCCGGCCGCGCGCGATCCGCGCTCAAATTGCGCGCGAACCTTGTCGGCTTCATCACTCTCAAGGCTGCTGGAGTGGGTCTTGCCTGCGCCCAGGCCGAGTTCCGCCAATACGTCAAGAATCTGTCTGCTCTTGACTTCCATCTCGCGCGCGAGATCGTTGATACGAACCTTACTCATCCGCCTCTTTTCGAAAATCCCATTCCCAAAGCCGCTAGTCGCTCATAGCTACCTCGCGGCGTTGGATGCTGATCAAACTTCGTTGGTCGTAACCTCGGCTTTGAAGGGTGCGGCGCATTTAAGCGCCGTCCTCTTTGGCCGCCTGTTCTTCGGTTGCGTCTTCGGTTTCATTGGCATCCGGCTCCGGTACAACTCCGGCGCCGATCGCATCGATTTCGTTTTGATCCACTTCCTCGGATTCGGCTTCCGCTTCCACGTTGTCCACGCCTTCAATTTCTTGAAGCACTTCCGCGGAGTTCTCTGCTTCGGCTTCTTCATTTGCCTCGCCGGCCTCAGAGGTTTTGGCGGCTTCCGATGTTCCTTCCGCTGCGCCTGCCTCTTCCGTTGCGGCGCCCTCGGGCACATGCCCCGCTTCGCCCTCTTCAAAGTGGCCGAAGTAGTGGCGAACCGCGACCGAAATCTTCTCCAGGGTCTTTTCGCCGATGCCCGGAATCTCCTCGAGCTGTTCGGGGGTCATGTCGGCAAGGGCTTCAACGGTGGTGATGCCTGCGGTGACCAGCTTCTGGATAATGCCGTCGCCAAGCTCGGTAACCTGCTCGATGGGCGTGGAAGGCCCGCCGGTGAAGGTCCCCATTTGCTGTTCGACTTCCTGCCGCTTCTCTTCTTCGCTCTTGATGTCGATCTTCCAACCCAGCAGCTTGGCGGCAAGGCGGACGTTCTGGCCCTTCTTGCCGATGGCGAGCGAGAGCTGGGTGTCATCGACGATGACCTCAAGCTGCTTGTCAGTCAGGTCGGTGATTGAAACGCGGCTCACTTTAGCCGGCTGCAGCGCCTTCTCGGCAAAGGTAGTGATCTCGTCGGAGAACTCGATGATGTCTATTTTTTCCCCGCGCAGTTCCCGGATAATGGACTGCACGCGCATGCCTTTCATNNATCTTGGTGCGCTCGCCGGCTTCGCGCGCAATGGCGCGGATAACCACGGTGTTGTCATAGATCTCGGGAACTTCTGACTGGAACAGGTTTGAAACCAGCTCAGGCGCGGCACGGGACACAATGACTTGCGGGCCCTTGGCGGCGCGGTCCACCTTGAGCAGCACCACGCGAACACGCTCACCGATGGAGAACTGCTCAAGACGCGACTGCTCGCGCTTGGGGCAGCGGGCTTCAGCCTTGCCGAGGTCATAGATCACGTCCTGACCTTCGATGCGCTTCACGGTGGCGTTCAGCACTTCCTTCTCGCGGTGGGCGTATTCCTGGAAGACGGTGTCGCGCTCGGCTTCACGGACCTTCTGGAAGATGACCTGCTTGGCCAACTGGGCGGCGATGCGGCCCAGCGGGCTGGTATCGCGGTACATGCGAATCTCGGAGCCGACTTCGACGCCGGGCGCCAGTTCATTGGCCTCCGCCAGCGTGATCTGGTTCAGCGGATCTTCAACCTGTTCCTGGTCCGCAACCACGGTCTTGTAGATGTAGGCCGTAATTTCGCCTGTCTCTTTGTTGAGCTCCCCGCGCATGTTTTCCTGAGTCTTGTAATACTTGCGCGTGGCCAGGGCGATGGCCTCCTCGACTGCGCCGACAACGATGCCGGGATCGATGCCCTTCTCCTGGCTGAGGAGTTCGATGCTTTGATATAGAACGCTGGCCATACTCTGCTTACTCTCTCGATTGCTGCCTGGAGCCCGGTATCGAAACTCCAAAGCCGGTTCAGTTGGTGATTACAGAAGGGGTGAAAGGCTTCCCTTCCGCAGTTGATGTTGTTCCGAAAGCTTGCTTCGGAGAAGCTGTCAGATTTCGGGCACCAGTTGCGCCTTCTCGATATTGCCGAGGGCGATTTCGACGGTGCTGACGCCGGACTTCCGGCTCTTGCTGTTCTGCTTGACCGCATTCAGGTCGAGCGTTATGGAGTTGGATGCACCAGCATCGGCTCCGGCAACCAGGCGCCCCTGCCAATGGCGATTGTTGCGAATTGCCTCAAACGTCTGTACCTTCACCAGGCAGCCTGTGAACCTTTCAAAATCCTCTGCCCGGCTCAGCTTGCGGTCCAGCCCGGGCGAACTTGCTTCGAGCGTGTACTCCGCTCCCGGAACAAGGTCTTCCACGTCCAACAGGACGCCAAAGTCGCGGCTGAAAGCGGCGCAATCTTCGTGCGTTACACCGGATAGCTGCTCCACGCTCAGCGACCCTTCGACCAGGCGTTCCGGAAGATCTTCCGCACCGGCTGCGATTTCCGCCTTCAGTTTCGCGCGTCCCTCGGCATTTTTCTCCAGATAGACCCGCAGGGTGCGCTCCTTCGCGGGGCCAATGAACTCAATGTCCACCAGATCAAGCCCGTGCGAGGCAGCCACCCTTGCCGCTGCCGACCGAATTGCGTCCAAACTTACTGCCATCGTTCCTTCACCGCTCTAAAAAAGCGGTCGTAAATCGCGGTGCATTCCCCGCGGAATTTACCGCAAATAAAAAGTGGGCTATGAGCCCACTCCTCTCTCCGCCAGCCGGTGCGTTCACGGGTTGCATGGCGGACAAATTCGTCTGCATCCTCAGCATAGGCGAATTTGCCGGGAAATTCAATGGGGAAGGCCGGTCAGCAGGCCGAATTTTCCGTTTGAGAAGAGGCCCCACGAAGAAGACGCGCCATTGGTCCCGCGCCGCCCGTTACCACATCCGCCGAACGCCAAATTGATCGAATTGCGAGTCGGGGCTAAGGACTGGTACGTCCAAAGCCAACGCCTGGGCTGCGATCATGCGGTCGAAGGGATCGCGATGATCGGCGACGAGCCGGCCAGCCCGAAGCGCAGACTCGGTGTCAATCGCAAGTTGCGTATAGCCTGCTTCTTCCATGACTTCGAGATAGTCCCGCTCAAGCTTCTCTGCGCCGGGCAGCTTCCCCGCCCGTACTTTGGTTGCAATCTCCCACGCCGACGCGGCCGAGACAAGGACAACATTACCCTCATCGGCAATCGTCTCCTTGGCTTGTTGGCTAAGGGAGGAAGGCGCCAGCGTAGCCCAGATAACGGTGCAGGTGTCGAGCAAAACCTTCACTTGCCGCCTCCATTCCAAAGCTCGAGGTCCGCCTCAGGCAGGGGCTCGAAGAACCGCTCGGAGAGGACAAATCCGGGAGTCTCCAGAACGCCAAGCCGTTTTTTTGCAATCGGTTGAATCGCCTCAAGCCGGGCCACAGGGGTCTTCGCCCGACCCGAGGTGATCGTTACAACCTCACCTTTCTGAGCGTGCTTCACCAGATTGGAAAGATTGGTCTTGGCTTCGAAAATGCTGGCTGTAATCATGTCAAACTCCATACTGCTAACTTATCTTAGCTAATTTCAAGGAGAGTTGCAACCACTATGAACTCATGCGACTAGCAGAGCGGAACGGGTCGCTTTTGGAGGTAGACGCGCATCCAGCGGAGCTTAAAACAAGTTAGCGCTTTGTTGTGAGCCCGCCAAGGGTCGACAATAGCCAAATGAAATCGTCCCGGATGGTTGCAGTGTTCCTGTTGGCTCTGTCGTCAGCAATGCCTGCTCTGCACGCGCTTGAAAAGCAGCCTGCCGGCGTCTATCACGCGCGTCGCGTGGCGCTGGCCGCCAAACTGCATGGCGGCGTCGCGGTGCTGTTTGCCGCCGAGGAGCCGCTGCTGGATCTGACGCCGTACAGACAGGATGAAGATTTCTACTACCTGACCGGGTGGACGGAGCCGGGTGCTGCGTTGATGCTGGTGGCGGATGCGCCGCAGGCTGCGGAGCCGCGGACATATAAAGAGATTCTCTTTTTGCCGTCGCGCGACCTGCGCATGGAAAAGTACACCGGGATCAAACTGGACGCCGCGTCAGCGGGCGTGGTGCAGGCGACGGGTGTTGATGCTGCGGAGCCGATGACGGAGTTGCCGGCGGCGTTGAACGGGTTGATCGACAAGGACCGGCGGTTGATGTTGAACGTGTGGATGCAGCCGGCGGCTGAACAGGGCAAGGCGCTGCTGAAATTTACGGCAGCGACGCTGGGGATGGATTCGTTGCCCATGGCGCGCGACGTGACCACGCCGACTGCCGAGTTGCGGGTGGTGAAGGATGCAGGAGAAATTGATCTCTTGACCAAGGCTTCGACGGCGTCGATTGCGGGGCAGCGCGTGATGATGCAGGCCGTGAGACCGGGCGTTACTGAGCGAGCGGTGGCCGGGAAGATGACGGCGGCATGGATGGAAAACGGCTGCGAGCGCGCGAGCTATGCGGCGATTGTGGGATCGGGTCCGAACTCGACAACACTGCACTACGCAGAGAACGAGCGCACGATTGAAGACGGCGACATCGTGGTGGTGGATGCTGCCTGCGAGTACTCCATGTACGCCTCCGACATTACGCGGACGGTTCCGGCGAATGGGCACTTCACGGCGCGGCAGCGGGAGATCTACGACATTGTGCTGGGGGCGCAACAGGCGGCGATCGACGCGTTCGTGGCGGGCAAATCCACCATTAACGATCGCGACCGGCACGACCAGAATTCGCTGGACACGGCGGCCTACAACTACATCAACACGCATGGCAAAGACCTGCATGGACAGCCGCTGGGCCAGTACTGG
>PLST01000542.1:0-288 GCA_003164255.1 Acidobacteriaceae bacterium
GAACCGTTCCTTCAGTCCCTTCACCAGGTCCAGAAAATACTCGAGCGGCAAATCGGGATGCAGCCCGCCAACAATGTGAAACTCCGTCACAGCCTCCGAGTAGCCTGAAGCCGCCGTCTGCCACGCTTCTTCCAGGGCCATCGTGTATCCGGCCGGGTCGCCCTTCTTGCGTCCGAAAGCGCAAAGCTTGCAGGCAGCCACGCACACATTGGTCGGATTGATGTGCCGGTTCACGTTGAAGTACGTCACGTCGCCGTGCATCCGCTCGCGCACAAAGTTGGCCAGCCA
>PLST01000542.1:394-16195 GCA_003164255.1 Acidobacteriaceae bacterium
CCGGCGAGCGATCCTAGCTTGCTGGGGTGGCTATTCCCTATTCCCTATTCCCTGCTGTACCACCACCCCATCGTCCATAGTCGCGGCCACCAGGCGGTCGCCCGCAGCACGGATCAGCGCCGTCCGATATCCGGTGCGCCACAGCTTCCACGTCATCGTCTTCGGATCGATGCCGAACACTTGGTCGCTGCTCCGCGAGCTCACCAGAACCCGCTGCGACCCCGCGTCAAACTCCAGGTCGTCAATATCCCTGAACGGAAGCCGTCCGATCCACATCCACGTTTTTCCCTGGTCGCGCGAAAAGTAGACTCCCTCACGCGCGCCCAGCCAAATCGTTCCGTCAGGAGCAAATACCGCGCGATGAATCCGCGTCAGCATCTTCGGCAGCCCGATCGGCCACCACGACTTGCCCTCATCCTTCGACAGAACCGCCGCATCGCTCCGCACCGCAACCATCAGGTCTCCGTGAACAGCCACGGACAGGTAGTCGCCTGCTCCCATCACCGGCCCGCCCTGCCAGCTCGCACCCTGGTCCCGGCTTGTCAGCAACCCAAGACTCGTGGACGCCAGCCATACATCGCCCGACACATCCAGTGCATTCACGCGGCTCTCCAGTTCGATCACCGGAGCCTGCACTTCTTTCTCCACGTTCACTTTTGTCTTGTAGTGCGTCTCAACTGAGACCTTAATCTCCGTATTCGCAATCACGTTGCGCGGCTCCCAGCTCAGCGCCGCACTCGGCCCACCCGCCGTCTCCCCGGCAGGCTGTGCCGCATCAGGCGCCGCCGGCGGATCAAGCGCAAAAATCCCCTGGCTCGTGCCTGCCACCACCATCCCGTCCTTGGTCTGCGACAACGCGTATACATCGCGCCCGTCCAGGCCCGCGGCAATCTGCTTCCACGCCCCTCCGCCATCCTCCGACACAAACACGCCGCCGAATTTCTTGTCGTTCACCACGCCCGCAAACAGGTGCGCCGCGTTACCGCGATCCACCAACAGTGCCGACACCTTGCGTTCTGAGAATCCCTCATTCGACAGCGAAAACGTCGCTCCGCCATCCGTGCTCGTCATCACCCCGCCGCGATCGGTCGCCAGCAATACGTGATTGGAGTCCCGCGGGTCCACAAAAACATCGTTCACAATCACGTCATCGTCCGTCAGCAGCTTGAACGTCTTGCCGCTATCCAAAGTCTTGTAGAGTCCTTCGGTGGTCCCCGCGTACACAATCTCCCGGTTCGCCGGATCTTGTTTCAGCACCCGCGTCCGTCGCGCCGTCGAAGGAATCCCTTCAATCTTCCGGAACCTCGCTCCTGCGCTCTCGCTCTTGTAGATCCCGCTGCACGCGCTCAGAAAAACCGTCTTCGGCTTCACCGGGTCCAGGATGATTGAGAACACATCCGAGTCGTCAATAATGCCTTGCTTGATGTTGTTCCAGGTCTTGCCTCCGTCGTCCGTCTTCCACGGCAGGTGCCACGTACCCGCATAAATCACGTTCACGTCGCCCGGGTCCACGGCCAGCGATTCCACTTCATGAATCTCGCGGCTGCCCGGCGGGCTGATCTCATTCCACGTCACGCCTGAGTCTTCCGAGCGATAAATACCTTCCAGCGTTCCCGCCAAAAGCACCTTCGCATCCGAGGGCGCCTGCGTGAACGAGCGAATTGACTGCCCTTTCAGGCTCTCTACCTCGCTCCAGTTCTTGCCTTGGTCGTGGCTCACCCACAACCCGCCGCCCTCGTCCCTCCAGCCCGCGACAAAAATCGTTGCCAGGTCCGCGGCATCCACCACGATGTGGTCCAGAACCAGCGCATCCGAGCCATCCAGCTTCACCAGCCTGCGCCAGCTCGCGCCCCCGTTCACTGACTCGTAGAGCCAGCTATTCGTGCTGCCCAGGTAAAGATGGCTTGGGTCTCCGGGAACCGCTGCAAAGGCGCGAGCATCGCCTCCTGCCGGGCCCACGACAGTCCACGCCTGCTCGTCGCCCGTCTGCCTGCCTTCCGTCTGCTGTGCTTCAAGGCCCCGGCAAATTCCTAGCAGCGCCATCAACAAAAACAGCGCAGCCCCAGGCCGCGCGCTTCCCCGATCAAAAAACTCCGCAATGTTCTTTCTCAAACAAACAGCTCCCTGGCAAAAAGAAAAATCACGAGAATGTCGCATACAAAATTCAAAAGGCTGACCGGCAAGCCGGTCAGCCTCGAAGGATTGCAGGAGGAATCGCATGGTTTTGCTTTCGTCAGGCCTTCAGTCACGAAGGCCTGACTTGGCGGTTTAGTTCCGGCTTCGCGCCGGTCGTCCTTACTTGGCTGCGGCGGCCTTCTTGTGGGCCGGGTGACGCTCGGCCAAAGGCTTGCGAACCTCAACCTTCACAGTCGTTTCATCCACGGGCGTCGTACCTGCTACATCGCTCGAGAACGTCGCGCCTGCCGGCACAAGGTAGTCTTCCACAGTCTGACCATCCGTGGATCCGGTTGCGACGCTGACGCGTGATGCGTCAATGCCCTTCTCCGTCACCAGGTAGTCCTTGGCATTCACACCGCGTTGCGCTGCGAACTGCTCAACCACTGCCTTCTTGTGCTTGGCCGCAACCTTCTCCTGCTTCGCGGTTATCGCACGCTCCGCGTCTGTCGACTCGCCCACAACTACCGCCTTGGCGTCCGCCTGACGCTGCAGATCCAGCGCTACTTCATCCAGGCAAGCCTTGGCTTCGTTGTCTACGCGTGTCGGACGCTTCTTGTCGGTCGCAAAGCTGATCGAGCAAAGCGCCTGCGTCTTCGGTGCTGGCGGTGGCGGCGGCTCTACGATCGTCACGTTGGTCGACGCCGATGCCGTGTGGCCCTTGTCGTCGGCTACGTTGCAGGTTATTCCAACCACGCCGGTCGGCGCGCCGGTTGAGGAGTATTGCGCGGTCGTGCCGGTGCCCGAAATCGTTCCGCCTGTCGCTGCATAGCTGTAAGTCAGTGGACGGTTCTGCGGGCTCAGGCCGGTTGAAGTCACAGTCGCGCTTTCGCCGGGCTTGATCGTCGTCGGGTTCGCCGAGCAGCTGATTGTCGGTGGCTCAAAATCCTTCACGGCATACGTAGCTGAGCAGTCTGCGGTCTGGCCGGGCTTCAACCCTTCCTTGCCGGGCTTGCCNNTGCCCGGCTTGCCTTCCTTCACTTCGCCCTTCACCGTGTAGCTGCCGGGGGCAAGCGAACTGGTGTCAATCGTCGTCGTCGTCGCCGTGCCCGAAGCACCGGATCCGCTCCACGAATAAAGAACATTCAACTTCGGAAGAGTGCTGCCAGCCGTCGCCGTCACCGTAACCGGGGTGCCAGGGAACACGGCGTCTGTCGGGTTCACTGAGCAGGCCAGCGTGATCGGAGGAGGAGGCTCAATCGTTCCCGCGTGGATCACAATCCCAGCACTCAAACGAGCTGCGTTGATGTTGGCTCGGCCTCCATAAGGCACCGGGCCAAAATCAACATGCATGTACTGATAGTCGGCCTGGAAAAGCCGAATTGCCAGGTGATGATTGAACAACGGCGTCTCGTAGTCGAGTCCGCCGCCAACCGTCAGCGCCGGTCCCCACTTGTTCGGTTGGAAGAACGGGCCGTTCACCTCGTCGGTGCCCATCAGTGCGTGCGCAAACGGGGTGATGTTTCCATCCGGATAGCGTACGACCAGACCGCCGCCGAAGCCCATGAATCCATCGTCGTTGCCGTGCGTACCGACGTTGGCTCCCGGTGATGATAGGCTCGGCGCGTTCGACTGTACGCCCCACTCGTGGAAGTCCCATTCGCCCTGCACGCCGAGGTAGCGATTAAAGTAGTAAGCAACACTCGCAATCCCGCCCACGTTCACAGCATCGTAACTCGCTGAAACCGGCGTTCCGTTTGCGTATTGGGTGTTCACTGTTCCACGAGGTGCAAGATAGCTGTAACCTGCGAAGATGTCCCATCTCGATGGGTTATCCCCGGCGGCGGCTTTGGCCTTCGCTGGGGCCTGGGCACTCATGGCAACAGACAGCAATGCAACAGATGCCAGGGCAACAACCCGGCCTGCAGACCTAAGAAAACGAGCAGACATGCGTTTATCCTCCGAATTAAAGCTGGTTTACTAAATGAAAAAAGCTGACAACGAGCGCTTACCCCCCGCTCGATCCGCCCGTTTTTCACAACTCCTGTGGAAAACGAGGCCTTACAGCACTCTTAAACTTACCATAGGACCATTCGCCCAGAACATTTTTTTCAACGAGTTACCAGTCTTACAACCCTCTTTGGGGGAATATGACTAACACGTTACCTAAGTAACAGTTGACTCCCATTTAAGCCTTGCACTTCCCCCTTCAGCCCACGTTCAACGTCTTCAAAAGACTCCGGCGTTCCCGCTGGATCTTCTCTTGTAGAAGCGTGATCGCGTAAATCAGTTGCTCTGGACGTGGCGGGCATCCTGGAACGTAAACGTCCACGGGAACCACCTGGTTCACGCCCTGAACCAGCGCGTAATTGTTGAAGACGCCCCCTGAGGTCGCGCAGGCCCCCATCGAAATCACCCACTTCGGCTCCGGCATCTGGTCGTANNACCCACTTCGGCTCCGGCATCTGGTCATAAAGGCGCCTTAGCACCGGGGCCATCTTCTGTGAAACCCGGCCGGCCACTACCATCAGGTCTGACTGCCGCGGAGAGGGCCGAAAAACCTCAGCGCCAAACCGCGCCACATCGAACCGCGACGCCCCCATCGACATCATCTCGATCGCGCAGCACGCCAGCCCAAACGTCATCGGCCATACCGAGTTCTTCCGGATCCAGTTCACGGCATAGTCCATCGAAGTCAGGAAGACGCCCTCCGGCTCTTCGTAGCCGTAGTTCACTTCCTGCAACTTCAGCCGGTTTTTCGCGCTGCTCTCCAGCGCTCCAAAAAGATAATGATCCCGTTCGGCTGTAGGCCCCATAGTTCTACTATATCGCGCATCGGGGCCGGGCTGAATGGTCAGAATCGCTCACGACCGAATTTTCGTTCCCGCTATTTCCCTCCGATTCCCTTTACTCCTGCACATTTTCAGTCTTTATTGGGTCAAGGCCAACAGCCTCCAACCCTTCACCCCTTGTTCCCGGCTTTTTCACTTCTGACATCCCGACCGCACCGCCTCAACCCCTTTCGCCGCTTTCCAGTCCGCGGGGAGCCAGAGCGTGATCGAAAATCGCATCCAGGTTAGCTCTCCCAGCGGCGTTGCCTTGGCGCCGGCCGAAGGCGCAATCGTGTGCGGTGTCCTGGAGGATTGAAGCGCCCATCTTTGGGCAAAAGGGGCTGCGTCGGCAATTCCCGGCGTCAGCCTCGCATTCAAGATTCGAAACTCACCCGCCGACGACCCCCGATTCATTTCCAGCAATCGCTGCTCGGCCATCTGCTCCCGGCTGCTCAGCTCAGCCTTCTCCGTCCAGATTTTTGTTCCGCCCAAGGCTCGAAACTGCTTCTGGCTTTCACCGAGCGCTTCGGGATCGGTAAGAAAGTGAAAACTGCGCGGATTCCAGCCGATAGCATCCTGCGCCCGCAACCCAAAGGTTGTTCCCACCTCGCGTTCACTGATGGAGTAATACGGCGGTGTAGCCACCAGCAGTGCGTCAGGATAACCTGCTGTTGGGGCGCGATCAACGACGAGATCCCAGCCGCTGTACCCGGCGGTTCCCTTTTGAACGGGCACCACGCGAAATACCCACCCCTCGCCGAACTCCGCACTCCACTCCTGCCCCGCCTGCACCTCGCCTGCAAACGCAACCTTGGTACAGACCGGCCCCTTCGCCGCTCCTGCAAAGGCCGCCGCCGGCAGCAGAAACGCCAGCCAAGCCAATGCAAAATCCCTCACAAAACCCCCTTGCGGCACACACTCATCGCGACTCCCCACCCTCTCCGATTCAGCTCAGATCAATCGATTCGTAAAGAAGCAATAAAGACGCAAAAGAAAACTTGCGTTCATCCCCGGTCTTCATGACAATCTTAGGAAAGCGCAATTATTCTTCGCAGAGCTTGTGACTGTCAGCCGCGAAACCGGGGCCGACACCTACATGTGTCCTGCACAAAATTGGTTGCTCTCCGCTGCCGGACCTGCTCGATCCCGGCCGCTTTAAACACAATTGCACCTTCTGCTCGTTCCCGCCTGGGAATACCTGTACGGAATGCCTGTTTTTGGAGCTGAAATTAAAATGTCCAGTTCGTCCGCACGTCATTTCCTTCTGCCCGCCCTGTTTGCTCTTCCCGCCGTTGCCCTCGCCCAGACGCCCGCCGCCGCATCCACTACCGCCCAAGGCCCCGTCACCCAGGCGCAGATTGCCGCCCTGCAGCAGGCCGTCCAGAGCGCTCAGTCCTCCGGTGACAACGCCTGGATGCTCGTCTCCGCCGCCCTCGTCCTGCTCATGACCGGCCCCGGTCTCGCCCTCTTCTACGGCGGCCTTGTCCGCAGAAAGAACATCCTCGGCACCATGATGCAGAGTTTTGCCATGATGGGCCTGGTCACTGTCATCTGGGCAGTCGTCGGTTATTCGCTCGCCTTCGGCCACGGAAACCTCTTTATCGGCAGCTTTGAGCACCTCTTTCTCCGCGGTGTCACACTCACTCCCAACCCCGACTACGCTGCCACCATTCCCGAGCAGACCTACATGGTCTACCAGCTCATGTTCGCCATCATNNGCCGAGCGCATGAAGTTCAGCGCCATGGCTCTCTTTCTCTCCCTCTGGTCCATCTTCGTCTACTGTCCCATGGCCCACATGGTATGGGGCGTCGGTGGCCTGCTCAACGCCACCGGCGGCCACATTCCCTCGCTCGACTTCGCCGGTGGCACGGTCGTCCACGTCACCAGCGGCGTCTCAGCCCTGGTCACCTGCCTCTATCTCGGCAAGCGCATCGGTTACCCACAAACCAACATGCCGCCCCACTCCATGGTCCTCAGTTTCATCGGCGCTTGCCTGCTCTGGGTCGGCTGGTTTGGATTCAATGCAGGCAGCGCCCTCGCCGCCAGCCCGCTCGCCACCAGCGCCTTCATCAACACTCACTTCGCCGCCGCTTCCGCCGCCATCGGCTGGACCATCTTCGAGTGGTTCCATAACGGCAAGCCCACCGCCCTCGGCGCTATCTCCGGAGCCGTCGCAGGCCTGGTCGCCATTACCCCCGCTTCCGGCTTCGTCCAGCCCTTCCCGGCCCTCCTTATCGGCCTCATCGCCGGCTTCTTCTGCTCCTTCATGGTCTTCAAGGTAAAGAGCATCTTCCGCTATGACGACTCCCTCGACGCATTTGGCGTCCACGGCGCCGGCGGAACGCTCGGTGCCATCCTTACCGGCCTCTTCGCCACCCAGTCCATCAACGCGATCTACGGCAACGGTGTCGCCACCGGAGCCATCGACGGACATTGGCGCCAGGTCTTCAACCAGCTCGCCGGCGTCTCCATCGCCTGGGGCCTCTCCATCGTTGGCACCCTCATCCTTCTCTTCGTGGTAGACAAAATCATCGGCCTGCGCCTCTCGCCTGAGCACGAAGCCGCCGGTCTAGACCTCTCCCAGCACGGTGAGGAAGGCTACGATCTCAACTCCTGATTTTTTGTGTTCAATTGTCACAGGGAGTCTCGACTCCCTGTGGTACTCAAAATAGATACGGCTGGGTCAGGCCAACTCGCCCCCCCGCCTGATACGCTGTCAAACGAGGCATTTTCCGTATGCTCAAGATCGAAGCCGTTCTCCAGCCTTCAAAACTCGACGCTGTCAAGGATGCACTGCTCGAAGCAGGCATTGAAGGCANNAAGGGCCACACCGAGTTCTATCGTGGCCGTGAATACACCGTCGACCTCCTCCCCAAGGTAAAGATAGAGTTGGTTCTCCACGACGATTTGAAAGAGAAGGCCATTCAGGCCATCATCGGCGCTGCCCGCACCGGTCGCATCGGAGACGGAAAAATCTTTGTCAGCCGCATCGACGAAGCCATCCGTATCCGCAACGACGAGCGCGGCGAAACCGCCCTCTAACCTCAACCAGCAGGATCAGCCGAGCCACCTTCGGGTGGCCGCTTCCTTGTTGGTGCGTTTCTCGCTGGTCGATTTTTTACGCCGGACGCCCCATCCATGACAGCAGCTTCACCGCTGCTATCGTGGTCCCTGCGGGCATCGATTCCACGGCGCAACACGCTGCTCAAGAAAGTGAAGCCGCGTCGTGCAAAGACAAATTTATCCCGTTTCCTGAGCAGCCTCCAGCGCAACGTCAGTGGCCTGTAATTGCTCCAGTGGGTGCGGCCGGTGAAATGCGATGCACTTTCAGGTTGTTCAGCGCATATTCAATAAAGCGCGGTTCGAAGTGCGGCTTTATTCCGATGAAGCGGCACGCCGCCACCACCTGGTCCACGATGAACCTGGGCTGAAACGCTGCAAGATCGAGATTCTTTTCCTTCACGACTTTGTAGCAAATGATGTTGAAGATATCGTCGGTCAGCTCGAGATGGTGCTTCGCGCACTCATTCTCGAAAATCTTTCTGTAGATCTCCGGCGTGGGCGATCCGACTTCGATCTTGTACGGAAGCCTGCGCAGAAAAGCAGGGTCCATCAGGTCTTCCGGTTCCAGATTCGTTGAGAAAATTACCAGCTCTTCAAATGGAATGCTGAAGCTCTTTCCCGTGTGCAAATTCAGGTAGTCCACGCGATCTTCGAGCGGCACAATCCAGCGGTTAAGAAGGTTCCGCGGGCTCACTAGCTGGCGGCCGAAGTCGTCGATGATGAAGCATCCGCCAAGCGCCTTCACATGCAGCGGAGCTTCGTAGAAATGGCCTGTTTCGTCGTATCGCAAATCCAGCATGTCCAGCGTCAGTTCGCCGCCGGTCACCACAAACGGTCTCCTGCACGCAACCCAACGCGCATCGTACTCCGCGGACCGTACGAAACTGATCGCCCCGTCGTCCTTCAGGTTTGTCGTAGTCACAGGTATGTGAATACTGGGGTCAAAATAGCGAATGATCTGGCCCTCGACTGAGATCGCATAGGGAACGTAGATCACGTCGCTGAAGATGCTTCCCAATGCATGAGCCACTGATGTTTTTCCATTTCCCGGCGGCCCGTAGAGCAGCATCGCTCTGCCTGAGTTCAACGCCGGCCCGTACTGTTCGATCATGGTGTCTTCAAGAATCAGATTGCCCAGACCGCCGCGAATCCGGTCGAACGTCACCAGTTCGTTGGTCAGCTTCTGCAGGTTCACGCGAAAGGTGAAGTCGTCGATCGCCACAGGCGCGGGACCGATGTAGCGCAGCCTTTCCAGCGCATCGAGCGTCCATCGCTTGCCTTCCTCGGTAAACGAGTACGCCAGGTCGAGCGGTCCACTGGAGCCGCGCGTTCCCAGCGAATGGATCAGATGCCTGTCAATCGCCATCGTCACCAGTTCGATGACGATTGGATACGGCAGCTTGATAGCCTCCACAAACTGGCGACACGTTTCCAGCCGGCCTGAATACATCAACTTCATCAACAAACCCATCAGGTCGAGTTCGTCGATGCCCGTCGCCTTGATATCAGCGGGCTCACCGGGAATTCGGTGCAGAAAATCGTTCAGCACTTTCTGATCGATGGCCCCGATGGCCACCAGGTTGTCGCCCAGCCGCCCGCCGCTCCCAACCATGCGCTCCAGACCTTTGGCCACATCGTCCGTGGTGACCAACTTCGCCTGAACCAGCAGATCCGCCATCCGCATTCGCGTACTGATAACGTCCTCCTCGCTACTGCCGCAATCCGGCCAAACTCAATCCCCGCCCCAGGGAGCCATGCTGAGCTGCTCGTCCAGAGCACGCCCGGGACTGTCGATCGATCCAACCCGAGATTGTAGAACCTGTCAGTAACTATAGTGCGGACAAGCGCTTGGGCGAGCGCCCCATACAACTTTCGAGGAATCTGAGTCCGCAACATTTTTCTATGCCGGCCTGACGGTCGCGCGCGAGTGACTTCCGCCCGCGATTTCCCTCGTCGCGTAATCAAAAATTCACTTCCGCGCAAAGATCGCTTATGCTTGAGGAACATCCTTTAGCTTCGGCGAGCCACGCACAACCAACTATGAATCCAGTCGCTTTGGCGGTTGACGACCTTCGGGATCAGTATCTGCGGGAGATGGCGCTTGTCCGCCAGACCTGTGAGCGCACAGGCGACGGCACTGCGGCCATCCGCCGCCGGTCAGCGGTTGTCGACCGTATCCTCATTGAAATGTGGCGCCGAGCCTTTTCCGGGACCACCCCTCAGAATGCCGCCCTGCTCGCGCTCGGCGGATACGGACGCAAGGATCTGTTCCCCTATTCCGATATTGACGTTCTGTTTGCCTTTGCTGACGAACGCACCGAGGAGCAGTCCAGAGAGGCCGTCCGGGCCATCATCCAGGGCATGTGGGACATAGGCCTTCGTGCCAGTCCCAGCTCCCGTACCGTCAAGGAAGCGGGCCGGTTTGACCCCGACAACCTTGAATTCACCTTGGCCACACTCGACCGCCGTTTCCTTGCCGGACAATTTCCTCTTTACCAGCAGCTCCACCAGGTAACCCTTCCCGGGCTCGTCCTGAGTGAGTGGACCACCATCACCCAGAAGCTCGGCGAAATCGCGCGGACCCGCCACGCCAAATACGGCAACACCATCTTTCACCTAGAACCGAATCTAAAGGATTGCCCCGGTGGACTCCGCGACTACCATCTCGCGGTCTGGTTTGCCGTGCTTTTCCACCTGAAGGAAACCAAGGAGTGGCCACGCCAGCGAGGCGGCGTCTTCCAGAGCGCACGCGGAGACGCTGAAGCTGCTTTCGACTTCCTGGCCGCCGCCCGATGTTTCCTTCACTTCCGCCACGGCCGCGACGACAACACGCTCGACTGGCAATCGCAGGACGAAGCGGCGGCTCTCTCCATCGGTCTTGAAACCCGCGGCACTGCCGATCCCTCCTACTGGATGCGAACCTATTACCGGCACGCCCGCATCGTCTATCGGCGCGCCGCCCTGCTCATGGAGCATCTTCCCGCTCCAGTCAGCTTTTATCGCCAGTTCCGTCGCCGCCGCACTCCCATCGCCGGCACTGAATTCCTTCTCGACCAGGGCCGCATTGATATCCAGCCCGGCGCGCAGTTCAATGACACCAGCGCCATCCTCCGCGTTTTCTCCATGATGGCCACGCACGGTTATACCCTTTCCCAGGCCGCTGAAGACCGCATCACCGACGCTCTGCCCGTTCTGGCCATTCATATCCCTGAGGGTCCGTATCTATGGAACTCGCTGCGCGAGGTCCTGCTTGGACCCCACGCAGCCCACGCCCTCCGTACCATGCACGCTCTCGGAGTGCTCGAAATGCTGATCCCCGAATTCCATGGGATCGATGCCCTGGTCATCCGCGATTCCTATCACCGCTACACGGTCGACGAGCACACCTTCCTCACCATCGACAACGTCCATAGCCTTCGCCAGCCCACCCATGATTTCGAGCATCGCCTGGCCCAGCTGTTGCCGGAGATTGATCGCCTCGACCTCTTCTTGCTGGCCCTCCTGCTGCACGACACCGGCAAGGCACGCCGCACTGGTGAACACGCAAGCCAGAGCGTCGAATTGGCTGATGCGTTCCTCGCCCGTCTCGATTTTGACGCTGAGGAACGGGAGTCGATCCTCAAGCTTATCCGCCTCCATCTTGAAATGTCGGCTGCTTTGCGCCGCGATATCTTTGACCTTGAAAACGTGCGCCAATTTGCTGAGAAGATCGGCAGTCCGCAGCTGTTGAAGATGCTCACGATCATGACCTATGCCGACATCAAGGCCGTCAATCCTGACGCCCTTACGCCGTGGAAAGCCGAGAATTTGTGGCAGTTCTACATGTCGACGGCGAACTTCATGGACCGCTCCGTCGACGAGGTTCGCTACCACGCTGCAATTGACCCCACTCTGCTCAACCGCCTGCGATCCATGGTCCCCTCGGCCCAATACGACGCGTTAGGGCAGTTCCTTGAGGGCCTTCCCCAGCGCTACCTTCAAACCCGCCTCCCTGAACAGATCCGCAATCACTTTCACATGGCTCTCAACCTCGACGAGGATCCCGTTCAGCTCGATCTGAGGCCCAATCGCCAGCTCTTTGACTTGACGGTCATCACCCGCGACCGTTCCCGCCTCTTTGCCGATGTCGCTGGCGCCCTCGCGGCCTGGGGCATGAATATCGTTCGAGCCGGCGCGTTCTCAAACGAGGCTGGAGTCATCGTTGACTCATTCCACTTTTCCGACGTCTTTCGCACCATTGAACTGAACCCAAGCGAGAAGGACCGGTTCCTCGCCAATATTCATGACGTTGTGGCGCAAAAGGTATCGGTGCAGCAACTCCTTGAAGCTCGCCGCCACCTCAATAACCCATCCAACCTCAAGGTCGAAGTTCCCACCCGCCTCGAATTCGATTCCGAATCTTCCACACACTCAACACTTCTCCAGGTTGTAGCGCAGGACCTTCCCGGCCTGCTTCGTCAGATCGCGTTGACCCTTTCAACCATGCAATGCAACATCAAGGTTGCCCTCATTGACACCGAAGGCGAAACCGCCATTGACGTCTTCTACCTGACCAGCCACGGCGAAAAGCTCACTCCAGAGACGCAGCAGATTCTCGCTTCGGGCCTCAAGGCAGCCCTTGAAGAAATGCGTGCTCCCGCCGCAAGCTAGTGTTCTGCCTCTGAAGTTCATATCAAAACAAAGACTGTCATCCTGAGCCGGGTGCCCCTGGTCCCTAGCGTTTGGGGACCAGGGAATGAAGGAAGCCCACCCGAGACCCAGACGCTGGAATCTGCCCCCTGAGCCCCGTGCCCCACCCATCGCGCCCTTTGCGATGGGTGGGAAAGAACCAACTAAACCTTGAGCCTTTTCGGTCCCCCTCTGCCTGTCTGGATCACACTTTCCCACCGTCGACGCCAAACCCCTCAAGCCGCACTTGACGGCCACCCGCCCGTGGTCTGACCATAGGTGTTCCGGCGGCGGACTTCCCTTTGGGCGCGCAAACCGCCACACTTGCGTTCCTCCGGCTCGCATTCC
The DNA here is from genome assembly GCA_003164255.1 of Acidobacteriaceae bacterium. GTDB lineage: Bacteria > Acidobacteriota > Terriglobia > Terriglobales > Acidobacteriaceae > Telmatobacter. The sequence continues at coordinate 13,421 of PLST01000542.1, forward strand.
GGTGTCCGCATTCCAGGTTCAAACAGAAATCCAACTACATCGGAGAATCCGAACATGGCACTGAATCAGAACAATCGCCGAGAATTCCTCAAGTCGAGCAGCGCAGCGCTGGCCGCAACCGCAGTTGCGGGTATGACATCCTGGAGCGCGAAAAGCTACGCCGCCATCGTTGGAGCAAATGATCGCGTCAGGGTAGGCATCATCGGCTGCGGCGATCGAATGAAAGAGGGCGATCTTCCGGCCTTTCAGCAGAGCGCCAGGGATTTGAGCTTCCAGATCGTCGCCGTCTCCGACATTTGGAGCCGTCGCCGTGAAGAAGGCGCAGCCTTTATCGAGAAGCTCTGCGGCAATCCTGTCGACCAGGTGCGCAACAACGACGAGTTGTACGCCCGCAAGGACGTCGATGCCGTCATCATCGCTACGGCCGACTTCCAGCACGCATACCACGGTACCGAGGCAGTCAACGCCGGCCGCGACGCCTATGTTGAGAAGCCGACGGCGCACACCATGGCCGACGCTCGTATGTTCCGCGCCGCTGTCCACAAGTCGGGAAGAATCGTGCAAATCGGCACGCAGCGCCGTTCCACTCCCGCTTATATGAAGGCCGCTGAATACATCAAGTCCGGCAAATTCGGCGACATCGTCATGGTCGAAATGACCTGGAACGTGAACCAGCCCGGGCGCTGGCGCCGTCCCGATGTCGTTCCGCTCCTTAAACAAGAAGACACCGACTGGAAGCGGTATTCCCTCGGCAGAAACATGGGAGAGTTCGATGCTCGGAAATATCTGGAGTTCCGGCTCTTCTGGCCCTTCTCGTCGGGAATTCCAGATCAGTGGCTCGTTCACCAGATCGACACGGTTCACTGGTTCACCGGCCTGCCCCATCCTCGCTCTTGCGTGGCCAATGGCGGCATCTACTTGTGGAAGGATGGCCGCACCAACTGGGACACCATGACGGCTGTCTTCGATTACGGGCCGCTCGACGACCTCACCAAAGGGTTCCAGGTCCAGTACACCTCGCGGTTCACCAACTCTGCGGGCGGCGTCAAGGAACTCTACTACTCCAACGGCGGCATGATCGACATGGACAAGCAGACCGTAACCCCGACCGGCGGACTCACTGCCAGGTCTGCGAGCGAGATGAAAATGCAGCCCAACCTTTTAACTGGCTTCTCGCTTACGGACAAGGTCGAAACCGTCAACACCGATGCCAACACCCACGGCGACCCGCAAACCGCTGCCAACATGCGCAACTGGATGGAGTGCGTGCGTTCGCGCAAGACGCCCAACGCCTCCATCGAAGCTGGCTACAGCCACTCGATCGCGCTTTGCATGAATGTGGCCGCCATCCAGACCGGGGAGAAAGTCACCTTTGACGAGAAGACGCAGCAAGTAATGGCCGGAGGCAAGGTGTATGCATAGCCTCTCCTCCGTTGCGCTTCTTGCCGCCAGTGCTCTGCTGGCGGCCAGCGCCTTTGCTGCAACACCCGCAAAAGGTGTTCAGGTTGTCCTCGACCAGACCCAGAGCCGCGTCGATGTCACAATCGACGGCCAGCCGTTCACCTCCTATATTTGGCCGGCGACACTCAAGAAACCCGTCCTTTATCCGATCCGGGATTCCGACGGCGTCACGCTCACACGCGGATTTCCGCCGGGGCCCGGTGAACGTGTTGACCATCCGCATCACGTCGGCCTCTGGTTCAACTATGCGAGGGTCAACAACTTCGATTTCTGGAACAACTCCGAGGCGATCAAGCCCGAAAATCACGCCAGGATGGGCACCATCGTCTTTGACAAAATACTCTCCGCCAAAAGCGGCCGGAAGGGTGAGTTGACCACCCTGTCTACCTGGATCGACGGCAACAAGCACCCCATCCTCGAAGAAACAACGCACTTCGTTTTCTCCGGCAACAGCGGAACCCGCGTGATTGACCGTATCGCTACCCTCAAAGCTCTCGACCATGTCGTGTTCGAGGACGAGAAGGATGGAATGCTTGGGCTTCGCGTGGCCAGTTGGCTCGAGTCTCCAACCGCAAAGGATGCAGTATTCACTGACTCGCACGGCGTGCAAACCAAAACCGGCGCCGCATCGCCGGACGCGACGGGTGAGTACCTGACCAGTGAAGGCGCCAAGGGCGATGCCGCATGGTCAACACGCGGCCGATGGTGCTCTCTCACGGGCCACAAGAACGGCCACACGGTCACCATCGCTATCTTCGATCAGCCGAAGAACCCCGGGTATCCGACCACCTGGCACGCGCGCGGATACGGACTTTTTGCCGCCAATCCGCTGGGGATCAGCGTGTTTAACCCGAAGGAAAAGCCCTTGAATTTCACGCTGGAGAAGGGCCAGGCGGCCACCTTCCGCTACCGGATCGTGTTTTACACCCACGCGGCAACGCCTGATGAGCTGAACCACGAAGCCGACTCCTTTGCAACAGAATACAAGTAGCCCATGCTGCACCCCGTTGCCCGCGGTAGGCGCGCCCGTCGTGGCTTCTACTCCGGTAAGGCCTTGAAATCAATCGGTCTTCATCCCGGCGGCGTCCCCAGTCGCCGGGAAAAACGGCTTCTGGTATACTGATCGGAGCGCCTCGAGTGCGGGGAGGTCCCTGTCTCAAGGCCAACAGGACGGGCTTGCCCCAGTCCAAAAAAGAGAAGAAAATGCCCAAGTTGAAGACCCATACGGGCGCGGCCAAGCGCTTCAGCAAGACTGGCACCGGCAAAATCAAGCGGGGACAGACGAAGACGCGGCACATCCTTACTTCGAAGTCG
>PLST01000003.1 GCA_003164255.1 Acidobacteriaceae bacterium
GACGAACAGACCCTTCATGAGGTGTTCGCCGCGCCCTTTGCGGCGGCTGTGCGCGCAGGAGTTTCGTCCATCATGTGCTCCTACAACAAGATCAACGGAGCTTATTCGTGTGGAAATGCCAGCACGTTGAAGAAACTTCTCAGAGAAGAAATGGGTTTCGAGGGATTCGTGACCTCTGATTGGGGCGCGATTCATGCAACGGATTTCATCAACAGCGGGGTGGATGTGGAGATGCCGGGGCCGCTCCCTGTTTCGTTCGCAGGAAGGTCTTATTTTGTCAACGGAGTGGCTCGTCCGGCTCCAGAGGATGGCAAGCCGGATGGCCCCGCTCTCACGGACAGTGGAAGGCTTCCTGAAGAGCCGCCGCCTGCTCCACATGCTTCACATTTCACCGTGCGCGAGCCGGAGAATGCGACGAATCTGAAGAACTTGGTTGCAGCTGGGATCGTCTCGGAAGAAACGATCACGCGCGCCGCGGGCCGGGTCCTGCTGCAGATGGACAGGTTTGGCTTCCTGGATGGCAAGAACAAACTCGATGTCACTTCCTCCAACCATCGCGAGAACGTCAAGATTGTGGAGAAGACCTCTATTGATGCGGCGATCCTGCTCAAGAATGAAAATGGAATGCTTCCGCTGAGGGGTGGGAACCTGGAGAGCGTGGCAATGATTGGTCCTGGCGCGGGGCAAATTGTTTCCGTTGGAAAAACGGTAGAGAAGGCTGTGGGCTTGCCTGAGCTTGAGGTTGGTCCGCTCGATGCATTCAAGGATCTCGCGGGCCCTTCCGCACACGTTGCCTTTGCGGTGGCCGACGATATGGAAGGCGTGTCGATTCCATCGAAATACCTGTCGCATTTTGGCGAGCCCGGTCTGGAGCGACGCATGTGGAACGAGGACGCGATTTCAATCGATCCAGAACTGAACTTCACCGTCAAAGCCGGCAATGCTCTTCAGGCAAATGCGAGCGTGGTTTGGACAGGTACGCTTCGCGTCCCGGAGACTGGGCGATACCGCTTGCAACTGCAACTTCTTGGATGCTACGGGAAGTTCAGAATCGACGACCAGCTGGTTGCGAAGAACTGGTTCAACTTCATTCATGGGGAAGTGATTCAGCCGGGCCAGGATAGTCTCTTCCCGACTGAAGACGGCCTCGATAACCTGCGTGCAGAGATGGACCTGAAGGCGGGGCCGCATCGGATTGATGTGCAGGTACAGCCTGACTCCTCTAACGGGCCGGTTCAAGTGAGGGTGAGTTGGGTGACGCCCGAGCAGCAGGCGGAAAATAAGCGAACTGCGATAGATGTAGCGAAGAACGCGAAGACGGCGATCGTCTTTGCGTGGAGCCGCACGTTTCCGGTGTTTGCCCTTCCTGGCGATCAGGATGATCTGATTCGTTCTGTCGCGGCAGTGAATCCCAATACGATTGTCGTGCTCAACGTAAGCCAGCCGGTTGCAATGCCTTGGCTCGGGCAAGTGAAGGCCGTCCTCGATATGGGATGGACGGGCGATGAAGGCGGATGGGCGACTGCGAAGATTCTGCTCGGCCGTGCGAATGCTGGAGGGCGACTCCCATTCACATGGCCGAAGCGGCTCAGCGATATGCCCGCAAGCGAGCCCGCCCACCCTGAACGGTCGGGCAAGGGCATTCAAGGGAAAACAACCTTCAGCGAGGGAGTGTTTGTTGGGTACCGCTGGTTTGATCACAGCAAAATTGAGCCTCTGTTCCCATTCGGATTCGGATTGTCGTACACAAGCTTTGATTATTCAGGGATGAGATGCACTCCGGCCTCGGATGGCGGAATCGATGTCTTTGCCACGATCAGGAATGTGGGAACCGTTCCAGGCGACGAGGTGGCGCAGGTTTATTTGGAAAAGCCGCAGGAAGCTCCGGCCGGTGTACAGTTTCCCGATCGTGTCCTCGCGGGGTTTGAGCGGGTGCACCTTGCTCAGGGTGAATCTCGCGAAATTGAAATCCACGTCCCGTTGCGCTCGATGCAGTATTGGTCAACCGTGAAGCATTCCTGGATGACTCCAGCAGGCAGCCGCACGCTCTGGATAGGTGCTTCATCCAGGGACAAGAAGCTTTTGGCAACGGTCGATTCGCTTCCACCAGGAACATGATGATTCAAATGTGCAGCCGCGTGCATCTGGCGATGAGACACGCATCGGCGTCAGACCAGTCTCGAAACGGAAATGAAGAAGTCATATCGGTGAATTGAGCGATGGTTGAAAAGTTCTGGCGTCACACCCTGGACTCGATCTATGGTGTGTGGTGCGCAACGAGTATTGATCGGCTTTCCGGACCGTTCCAATCAGGCCGTCGCCGAGCCCCAAGTTGTTGAGGAGATCCACATGAAAATCCTGTTGCAGCGTAAATTCGTCCAAGCGTTCTTCCTCTTCTCGATTTCTTTGTTCTCCTTCAGACCGATGAAGGCACAGGACACAGACCTGACGGCAAAGTATCAGTGGAAGCCGGTACAGGTAGGCGCAGGTGGATGGATGCGTGGGTTGGCGGTAGCGCCGACGGGCACGGCTGCGTATGCGCGCGGCGATGTGGACAACGTGTATCGCTGGAGCAGTGCGGCGAGACAGTGGTATCCAACCAAGATATTCAGCGCGATTCCGTCTGCGTACACTGGTGCGCCCGTGAATGCCGGGGGCGGCGCGATCGCGATCGACCCATCGAACTCCAATCACGTGCTTGTCGTCTTCACGCTGAGCGGTTCTGCCGACCTGAATAACTTTTGGGGCCTGAACGTTTTCTATAGCACTGACGGCGCGGCGACCTACCAGGCTGCCAACCTCAGCTTGAGCGGCAGTCTGTCGCAGGAGACGACCGGCGAGCGGCTGGCAATCGATCCAAACAATGGCAACGTAGCCTATCTCGGACCTCCAGGAGCGGGAACGGGGAATGGCAATCCTGACGGCCTGCAGCGGAGCCTGGATGGAGGGGCAACATGGACTCAGGTCGCGGGTTCCGGGTTGCCGGTTTCAACCTCGTCACTGCGCTACGAATTCCAGTTGCCGCGTATCGATGGCGGATCTGGCACGGCCACAACGGGAGGGCAAACGGCGAGCAAGATTGTCTATGTGACCTACATCAAGCATGACGAGACGAATAACGACAACGTAATTGGCGGCGGCGTATTGAAGAGCGCCGATGGTGGAAACACCTGGACGGACATTACAGGAGCGGTACTTGAGTCAGGCACATCGGCCGTGGGTTTTGCAACCATCGACACGGTGGGAAATCTTTGGATTGCGGATGGTGGCAACAATAACCTTTATGAGTGGGCGCGGACGGGGTCCACGTGGACAACATCCTACCCAACCTATGGGGGCGGCGGAGGGATCGCGGTCGATCCCAAGAATCCGCAGCGGATTTTTGGCCAGGGCAACAGTTCCATTGCACGATCGCTCAATGGCGGGGCAAGCTGGACTGACCTGGGTCCGATGCAATTTGCAGCAGACCAGACAATCTCTTGGCTTGATCCATCCTCGTTTCGTCCACAGGGACATTATGTATCCGTGAGCGGTCTCTACTTCGATGCTTCCGGCACGCTCTGGATTGCCGGCGCGAACGATGGCATCATGAACTACACGCCAAGCGACGCGGACACATCAACTACCTGGACCAGCATTTCGGAAGGCATCGAAGAGGCTGTGGCCGAGCCGAGTGTGATTCCACCTGGTGGAATTCCCGTTCTAACTGTTGAAGACGAAACACTGTTTACAATCACCGATCCCGATACGTACACGGCTCAACATTTCCCGCTGAATACCTGGAATAGCAATAACGGACTGTCAAATGCAACTGACAGCAGCTACGCGCCGAATCAGCCAAAGTATGTGGTCGAGTTATCGACGAACATGGTTGCCGGCAATCCACTTGTGCAGTCTTCGGAGTACAGCGGATACAGCACAGATGGTGGTGTGACCTGGCAGGTGTTTCCCTCGATTGCGGCTGGCACTCATCCCTGCATTCTTTATGGCGGCAGCATTGCTGTCTCGCCGCGGGCTGCGGGGCATGAGAGCGACCCAGCGGGTGCAGACAATCTGGTTTGGATTCCGAGCAACTTCAATGATTTTGCGGCATTTGGCCACGGTCCAGCGCCGTTCTACTCAAAGGACGGCGGTGCGACATGGACGCAAACTGCCTCCTTCGACTCGGCGCCTGGCGCTACGCAGCGCACCGAGTGCCCATCGAACACCTCCTACACCTACACCGACTTTCAATGGGGTCCTTGGGTTTTTCCTTTATCGCAGCACCTGCTCGTGGCCGATCCCGTCACGCCGGGAACGTTTTACGTCCATATGACGGCTGGCGGCTTTTGGAAAAGCACGGACGGAGGAGTTACGTGGACACAGGAGGCAGCAACCAATTCCCCTGGATATCCGCAGCACGGAACGCTGGCGGCGGTTCCCGGGGTTTCAGGGGATCTGTGGCTGGTTGACGGGCATGAGGGAGCAACCGCGCACGGCCTTTACCACACATTGGATGGCGGAAATACCTTCGCGCGGAGTCCTGTGTTCGATTACGCATGGGCATTGGCTCTCGGCAAAGCAGCGCCTGGCCAGACGTATCCGGCGATTTATGTCGACGGACTCTATCACGGCGATTCGAACTGGGGTATCTTCCAGTCGATCGATGGCGGCGCGACCTTCAATCGAGTTGCGAATTATCCAGATGGCATCCTGGACATACCGAATACGATGACTGCGAGTTGGGATGTATTCGGAACGGTGTACATCGGTTTTGATGGCAACACCTTCTACTACGGAGCCTACAGCGACACTGTCGACGCTCCTGGCGCGCCAATACTCTCTGCAACCGCGAGTGATATGGCGGTACACCTTTCATGGTCGCCGGCGTATCCCGGTGGTACGCCTACCAGTTACAGCATTTATCGCGGCACTGCTACAGGTCAGGAGTCAACGACACCAATCGCCACGGTCGATGGGTCAACCTATGCCTACCAGGATAGCGGGTTGACCGATGGAACAACCTATTACTACTACATTGTCGGCACCAACGGCATTGGGACAGGACCCAATTCCATCGAGGCAAGCGCAACGCCAACCAATCCAGTACCAGCGCCTCCGACGAGTCTTACCGTATTCCCTGGGGACGGACAGCTTGAGCTGACATGGGCAGCGGCCCCAACTGCCACCTCCTACAACATCTTCCGCGGCCTCAGTTCCGGCGCGGAAGCGGCTACACCCGTCGCCACCGGGTTGACTTCAACCTACTACGTAGACATGAAGCTCACGGATGGAACGGCCTATTACTACCAGGTACAGGCAGTGAACTCGACAGGGCCGAGTCCCAAATCGGTTGAAGCGCAGGGAACGCCCGAGGCCGCAACTGCCAGCGATGCGATCATTTCGCCGGCAACTACTACCCCGGCACTTGACGGATCGGTGAGCGCCATCTGGAGCACCGCAGAGGTGTACCCGATGGCGAATCTCGTTGGAACGATTCCTACCGGCCAATCAAACTCTGCCACCTGGCAGGGATTGTGGGACACAAACAATCTCTACATCCTGGTCAACGTTCAGGACAGCGCGGCGCTGATGAACAACGACAGCGTCGAAGTCTATGTCGATGGCAACAATGGCAAGAACACCAGCTACACAGATCTGGATTGGCAATTCATCTTCCAGTACGGTACCCCGCAGGTGGAGGAGTATCAGAATGGAAGCCAGGGCACGAACATTTCCGGCATCACCTACGGTCAGGCAGCTACAACGGCGGGCTACCGGATCGTTGCGGCAATTCCGTGGTCAACCCTGGGAGTGCCACCGCAAGCAGCCGGCAATTTGCTTGGCATCGACGTCGCGTTGAACAATTTCTATGTAGCAGGCTCAAGGGCCGATAAGCTCTTCTGGAATAGTACCGTCGATCAGGACTGGGAGAACCCCAGCCTCTTCGGCACTGCGCAGCTTTCTTCTGCGATTCCAACGCTCATGCCCAATCCGGCATTTGTTCTGACGGCACAGGCTGTCAGCGGGACCGAGATCGACTTGAGCTGGACGGCCATCACGGCAGCAGATGTAAGCAGCTACAACGTCTACCGCGGGACTGGCGGGGGCGGATCGGAGACCCTGCTCGCGGGTATTCCCACTGGAACTACCTTCGCCGATACCACCGTGACACAAGGAACCACCTATTACTACGAAGTGACCGCAGTGAATGGACATGGAACCGAGGTGTACCTTTCGAACCAAGCCAGCGCGACAGCCACGCAGCCTGCCTTGAGTTTGGCAACCGGGAACGGCAATACATCTGCGACGGTGACGGCCGGCGATACAGCAGTCTTCAATCTCACGCTCAACTCGACCAACTACACGGGAACCGTGACGTATACCTGCACGGGCGCCCCTGCAGGGGATGTTTGCAGCGTCACGCCGTCGCCCTTGAATCTCACACCGGCGACCACGTCATCGCAGGTTGTGGTTACGGTGCAGACAGCTGCGAAGACCGCGATGCTTGAAAGACAGAGCAGTGTCTTTTTGAGCATGCTGACTTGGGCCGGTGCGATGCTGTGCGCGCCTCTCTGGATGAGGCGCAAACGCTTTGGGGCGGTGACCCTCATCTTGCTGGCTGCAGCGATGCTGATAACCGTCAGTGGTTGTGGTGGCAACAGCAAGCCCCAGGCTACGACCTCAACGCTTACTCTCACGGCTGCAGGGACAGGTGGAGTTGCTCCCACGACGACAACACTCACATTGACGGTTCAGTAGCCGCTGAGGCATGCTAGCAATCACCTTACCATCAGCTCCACGCGCAGCGAGGGAATGGCTCGTGGAGCTGCTCTTCAAGCCCAGTCTTTGGTCATTTGGTTTAGCCTAAGCAAGTCCGGATCAACGAGAGCACCCAGGTGAACCAGCAGGGAGGACCTATGTTGTCGCGCCGAGAGTTTGGACAAGCAGCAACAGCCATCGTAGGAGCAGTCCTGCTGGAACCGCGAAGGACTTCAGCCGCAGCATCCCGTTCGGGTCTGGCATTTGGCGTACAACTCTATATGGTTCGTGACAGACTCAAGGAACTTGAAGCGACCCTTCATCTGATTCATCAGATCGGGTATTCGAGCGTCGAGACATTTCCGATGGTTTACGACCGCCCCGCGAAAGAGTTGAGATCAATGATCGCCGCGAACGGATTGACAGTGGCCAGCGGCCACTTCGATTACGAATCGCTGGAAGAGCGGGTGGATTACGCCGCGGAGCTAGGGCTTGAGTACATGGTGTGTCCCGCCATTCCTGTCTCACAGCGAACCTCGGTCGACGGATTCCACCAAGCTGCGAAACACCTCAACAAGGCCGCAATCAAGGCAGGATCAGCCGGGCTTAAGCTGGGGTATCATCCGCACAACTACGAATACAAACCGCTGGGGAATGAGACGGGCTTTGACATTCTTATGCGCGAACTCGACTCCTCTGTAAAGTTGGAACTGGACATCTACTGGGCCATTGAAGGTGGTCAAAATCCAATGGAGATCATGCGCAGGTACCGAGAGCGACTTGCCTTGATTCATATAAAGGACCGCAAGCCCGCGAATGCATTCACCTTTGTCCCTGATGAGTATGCCGCACACTTTACCGAGGCGGGCGCAGGCACCATTGATTGGAAACTGCTCCTGGGAGAGGCAAGACGATTGGGCGTCACGCAGTTCTTCCTGGATCAGGACGGGTCTGACCTGCCGATTGATCAGAGCCTCCAGATCAACTGGAACTACCTGTCAAGGTTGACTCTTTAGTCTGTGGCGACGGCCGCTCTGCTTGAAAGGTATGCCGGCTCTGCTCATTTTGACGGGACACCATACATGACGCCGCGGCCATCCAGCGCGAGGTAAAGCAAATCCCTGGTCCTCATATCGCCCTCCATTTGGACCACGTCCATCATGGGCGTTTCGTTGGGTTCGGTGATCCGAATCCAGGAAGATCCCAGGTCCTCGGACTTGAAGATCGCATCGGTCGTCTGGCCATCTAGCCTGCCCAACATGTAGAGATATGCAAGCTTGGCATCGTTTCCGCGGCCAAATGCAATCTTGTCGCAAAATTCTACGCCTTTCACCGCTGAGAACGATTTTCCCGCATCGGAGGAATGAAAGAGTTGTGTGCCCTGCACGTGGTCTCCACGTCCAAACGCAACCCACACATCGCCAGTTTTCGCGGGATTGGAGAGGACGGTTACGTCAACGCGGTCAGACGGAAATCCGGTGTTGCTATTGTCATCCCAGGTGAGTCCGCCATCGCGGCTGGTGAAGAACACCGAGCCAGCGAGATAGTAGAAGAGCTTTCCAGCCGGATCAGCGCGGTCAGAGGCCAAAACACGTGTGCTTACCCAAGGCTGCGTTGCATTTTGCGAGGAACGCGGGAGCGCGTTGGAGTGAGCCTTTTCATTGTCGTGAACATCCATCTTCCCTGGTACTGTATGTGGCCGCGTTAGCCGGCAGAGCAGCCATGTCTTTCCGCCATCGAAAGTGACGTGCGGCCATGGTGCAAATGCGGGGCTCCCCTGAATGCCATCGAATGTGCCCCACGTGGGCGCCCAGACGAAGTTGAGCGGATTTGCTGAAGACATTGCGATCTGTCCGCCAATGGGAATTGCAACGCGTTTTTCGTCGTCATCCCAGAGCTTTTCTTTGGGAATTGATTGAAATGCGGTCCATGATTTTCCGCCATCGTGGGACAGTCCGTAGACCGGCCAGTAGAGCCACTGCAGGTGGCCAACAAACGCCATGATGTCTGGATGTTGAACGCTGTAATCAAGGCTCGAACCCATGCTGGTATAAGGCCATGGAACCGGATAGGCCGTGGGCCCAAAGAGCTTGGCCTGCCACGCAAAGTCCGGTCGTGGGTCCAACGGAACGCCCGATGGGCTGATCTTCGACTCAGGAACCTTGTCGCGATTCTCAATTCGAAATCCGATCATGTCCATCGCCATGGTGATCAGATCAGCCCCGCCTTCAGCCTTGGGTTTGGGAGGAACGCGCACCATCACAGCGCAAAGTTCTTCGAGATTGTTCATTTCCCACGCCCAGAATGGTTGCTCGGCCGTCACATCGTCGGTGCGGGCCACTCCCCAACCGTTGATCCACCAGGCATGGTGGGAGTTTTCCGGGTCGATCATCACGGTGGAGACGCCCCCCGAAGCTCCATCTGTGTTGCTCAGGTAGTATGCGGGTGCGGATGGGTTCGAACCAGGCGCAAATGGATCGTGCCTGTGCATGATCATGTGCTGGCTTGTCCATGAATTGCCTGCGGAAGTGGAGCGCCATACGATGTCATCGCGGCCAACCATCACAATCGCCGGGTTCGCCGGATCGACACTGACGCCCGTGTAAGGCGCGGTCTTATTGCCTGGAGTGATGTCGGTCCAAATGCCGTCGCGAAATCGGCGGACACTTCCAGAGGCCGGCTTGGTTGTGCCGAAGCTGACATAAAGCGTTCCATCGGATGCGACGGCGCCACGTCCGGGATTCTCTGCGCCTCCAATGTCTTCCCAAGTGCGCCCACCATCTGTTGAGCGCCAAACACCTGAGGAGTGAACGCCAACATAGATCGTCTCCGGGACCCCATCGCGAGCAGTCGCCGGCGCAAACAGGACGAAGGTGTCTCCAGCGGGATCGTTGGTCCACGCGGGCGGACCGCCGTTCACCGAAGTCCACTCGTAAGCGCCGTCAGACCTGCGGACGCCCTTCCACAAGCCATTGCGGCGCGAGGCGAAATAAAGGATGCTCGAATCTGCTGGATCAACCGCAAGCCGCTCCCCGGTTTCGACCCGGTAATCGTCATTGGCGCCCTCGTACACGCCCTTCTCAACAAACCCGGTACCGCGCCAGTGCGTCCCACGATCCTCAGAGAGCATCACTTCGGCCGCATACTGGAATCTTCCGCCTATCACCGAACGAGGCCGGTTGATTACGGCGTAGACTCTGCTGAGGTTGTTTTGATCGATTGCGATGCTCTCTGTACCAACGCCCGCCTGCGTCTCCAGGGAATCCATCAGCGGAATCCATTTCGACTCCGAGCGGTCAAAGCGGTAGCTTCCGCCCACATCGGTGCGGATGTAGATGTCGTAAGGAGGCCGGGGTTGAATGACAAGGCCAGTGACCCAGCCCATTCCCTGGATGTTCACGTTTTTCCATGCGAAGAGCTGGATATGCTCACCTCTAGCGACCAGTCCACAGAAAGAAAGACATAGAAAGGTGGCCAATCGCAATGCAGCGTTCCAAGAAGCGTGGCAACGCATCAGAGGTCCGCGAGCAGACGCAGAAAGACCGGGGACGGGCCCAACCTGCAGTGAAGAAGGGGAGCTATAGGCAGCACATTTGTGACTTAAGGTCATGATCGGCTTCTTGAGTGTGAGTGTGGTGGCAGAGTCGTACGGAACCATGAGCGTTGAGTCTCGTCTTGAAGATGGCCGCCGGGACGTTCAGTTGAAGTTTACATGCGATGCCGGCATCTGATATGGTGGCTATGCCACAGTATATCAATGTTTCGAGCGGGAGACGCCACTTGGTGAATGGAAGGCCATCAGGGACTTTCGCCGGAGTTGACTTCGGCGGAACGAAAATTGCCGCGGTACTTGCGGATGAGCGGGGCAGTATTCTCGCCGAAGGCGTGATTCCTACCCAGTCAAACGCCGGGCCCAGCCAGGCGGTAAGGCGGACATGCAAACTTCTGGAAGATCTCTGCCGTGATCATTCGGTGGATTACCATGCAATCGGGATCGGGCTGCCCGGGCTCGTCGATCGTGAGACTGGAACAATCGTATTCCTGCCAAATCTTCCCGAGGACTGGCGTGGCTTTCCGATTGCACGCGAGTTCGCCTCGTACACGGGAAAGCCTGTCGCGCTGTTGAACGATGCCCGCATGGCAACACTTGGCGAATTTACGTTTGGCAGCGGACATGCCTCAAAGAACATGCTTTTTGTTACAGTAGGAACCGGCATTGGCGGTGGCCTTGTTCTCGATGGTCGATTGCACTATGGCGCCTTTGGCGCAGCCGGCGAAATTGGACACCACACAATCCTTCCCGAGGGTCCCCTGTGCACCTGCGGAAGCCGGGGTTGCTTGGAAACGCTGGTGAGCGGTCCGGCGCTTGCCGCGGTGGGCAGAGGTTTGATGCGTGAGGGACTTGCACCCCGCTTGTGCGAGATCGTGGCGGGCGATCCCGACAAGGTTACCGCTAGCCAGATGGCTCAGGCGGCCGAACGAGGCGACATCGCGGTCGCCAAGGCCATTCGGAGGTCTGCCGAATACCTGGGGATCGGAATTGCGAATGCCGTCACCATCAGCGCAGTCGACAACGTGATCATTGGCGGGGGACTGGTAGTTCTCGGCGAGTTGCTGCTGGCGCCTATTCGCGATGTTCTGCGTTCGCGCGTGCGTATGTTTCCCGCGGAAGTGGTGCGTGTGAGCTGTTCTTTCCTTGGCGCAAAAGGCGGAGCATTGGGCGGGGTCGCCCTGGCCATGGAGGAATACATGGCCAGCGCGTGCAGTTTGACAAGCTGAGAATGGAGACAGAATATGACGAATTCCTTTCATTATGAAAGCATTGCAAAGATGATTGACCACTCACTGCTGAATCCAACCTTGACCACACGAGATCTGGAGGAGGGATGCCTTCTCGCGCAGCGTTATAATGTCGCGAGCGTGTGCATTCTGCCTTACTATCTTGCTCGGTGCGCAGAGGTTCTGGCAGAAACTTCAATTAAGGCCAGCACAACGATTGGATTTCCGCATGGTGGGCAGCGAACTGCGATCAAGGTTGCCGAGGCACGCCAGGCATTAAGAGATGGCGGACAGGAACTCGACGTGGTGATCAACATCAGCAAAGCCCGTAGCGGCGACTGGCAGTACATCAACGACGAATTGTTTGCATTGACGCAAACGATTCATGCAGATGGAGCCAAGATCAAGGTAATTTTTGAGAACGCCTATCTCGATGAATCCATGAAGATCCGCCTATGTGAGATTTGCGGTACGGTTGGCGTCGATTGGGTTAAGACTTCAACTGGCTACGCTTCAGGCGGGGCGACCCATGCAGACTTAAAACTCATGCGCAATTACTCACCCGACCGTGTTCAGGTGAAGGCGGCTGGCGGCATCCGGGATCTTGACGCACTTTTGGCTGTTCGCGCACTGGGTGTAACCAGGGTGGGCGCAACACGCACAGAAACGATATTGGAGGAGTGCAGAAAAAGGCTCAGTTTGGAGCCCATCTCACAGGTGTCCGCCCCCCAGGCGGAAGTATTGGCGGAGTATTAGCGATGGCAATTGCCTATGCAAGACGGCTTGTTCGGGAGCCGATGTACCAGCAGATGAATACCATCTTGCGCGAGCTTTTGAAGTCGAGTGAGTTTCCTGAGGGCGCTCAGTTCCTGACAGAGAGAGAAATCGCAGAACGATTCAAGGTGAGCAGGCCGACCGCCAACAAGGTGCTCGGTGGGATGGTTGCGGAGGGCCTTCTGGAGTTCAGGAAAGGAGTGGGCACGTTTGTTTTGCCCCCTCGCCTCAACTATGACATTCAAACGCTCGTGAGTTTTACCGAGAAAGTGAGGCAGGCTGGAAAAACCCCGGCGACCCGAGTGCTGCGTTTTGAGAGGATCAGGGCATCGGAGGCTGAGCCCGAGATTGCAGTCAAGCTGCAGATCGACACGGATCGCGAGCTCTTTGCGATTACTCGACTGCGCCTCGCCGACAGCATTCCCGTCATTCTGGAGAGGCGATGGGTTCCTACGGATATCTTTCCGGGTCTGAACCGCCAGGAACTTCGTGGATCCTTCTACGACCTTTGCCGGGAGAAGTACAAGTTGCGCATAGCCGAGTCGGATCAGACCATTCGCGCAGTCAAGCTCCAGGGCAAAGATGCAGTGTCTCTCGAAACTCGAAGCGGATCACCGGCCTTTCTGGTTTCAGCGGTGGGATATTCGGGACCGACTCCAACCTGGTGGGAGAAGACCCTCTATCGTGGCGACGCGTACGAATTTCATCGTGCAAAATCGTCCCCGGGAAGGCTCATTCAGCTTGCACAACAGTGAACGGGTAATGTCCAGTCACACTCTGCCGCTGTGACAAATCGAGAAGTGAGAGGAAACGATGGCGATCAATCGACGGGGATTTCTGCTGAGTACCTTCGCGGCTGGCGTGCTTGGGATGCATACTGAGTCTTCGCTCCTTCGCGCGCTTGAGCCTGCGGCCCCTGCAAGGGGGATGCTGCAGGCACGGGGCAGGGAAATCGTTGTCGATGGCCGTCCAGTTCGTCTGCGCGGTGTTAATCTTGGCGGCTGGATGTTGATTGAGGACTATATGATCGGCCTTCCCTGGACGGAATGGAAGATCCGCGAGCAGTTCCGCAAGATCCTGGGAGATGAGTCGTACGCTGCGTTCTTCAAGACATTCGATCAGGCATTCATCGCCGAGGAGGATATTGCCTTCCTTGCCAGCACCGGATTCAACGTCGTCCGCTTGCCGTTCAATTATCGTCATTTTGAAAGCGATCTCGCACCCGGAGAATGGCTCGAGAGCGGTTTCAAACAATTGGATCGTGCTGTCGAGTTGTGCCGCAAACATAACATCTGGGTCATGCTCGATCTTCACGCTGGAACGGGCGCGCAAGCGCGCGATCAGAACGCCGGAAGCGCATACGGCGAGACTTACTTCTGGAAGTATCGCAGCTTCATGGATCGCACAGTCGCGCTCTGGGGCGAACTAGCCCGACGCTACGCCGGAGACAAAATCATTGCCGGGTATAACCTGCTTGGCGAACCGGTCACATCCGACGTGGCGGTTCTCAATGAGTTCTACAAGAAGTCAATCGACGCCATTCGGAGGGTCGACAGGGAGCATCTCATCTTTCTGGATCCAAATTTGTGGTCGAGGGATATCGCGAGCCTTCATTCGGAAATCTTCGCCGATCCTCAGATTGTGGTTGCAATCCATCCCTATTTCCAGGGGAACAACTCGCTTTCAAGGCTCACGGCCTATCCGGCCGTTCTCGATGGAAAGACGTTCGATCGGTCGGCCGTGGAAAGGATCATTGACCAGACTTACGATTCTGCACGCCTGTCCTGCCCGGTGATGGCCGCCGAGTTCGGCGCCTTCCGAAGCGATCCGCAGCCATTCGCGGTGCAACTGGCAATTGTGCGAGACCAGATATCCATCTTTGAGGAGAAAGGCTGGAGTTGGTCGATGTGGTGTTACAAGGACCTTCGGAACATGGGCATTCTCACGGTGCGTGCCGATACTCCGTGGCGCCGGTTCCTCGATTCGCCAGAGATCACTTCCTTCCTGAATCAGTACAAGAAGCTCGAAACGCCTTTCACTGAAAGTGTTGAGAAACTCTTTTCGGAAACCGATATCGAGGCGGACACCCGGGAACAATGGGCGCGCGAAGTTGCCCGTGACTTCGATGTTCCCGCGCTTGATTTTGTCTTGCGCCGTCTGGCAAAACACTCGCCTGCCGAACTCGTGGAGATGGCTCGCTCCTTTGCCTTCTCCAATTGTGAAGTGCATCAAGACCAGCTCGCTGTGTTGAAGCCGTTTCTAGCCAATTCATAGTCAAGCCATCCGGCGCGTGGATGAAGGGGTTGCGGCGCGGTTGGGTTTGCCGCGTGCCCATCCTGGATGGTCGATCTCAGCGAAAGGTGATGTTGTGGGTATGATCGTTGGTAAAGAGATAGACATCGTCGCCGGATGTGGCGGGCTTCCCATTCATGCAGAAGTTCTCGAATGCGACTCCATCCACAGTATGGGCAGCATCGTACCCCCCAATCACTGAAACGGTATAGCCGGGATTGAACTCTGAAACCGTGACATCGATGTTGCGCAGAGTGATGTTCCGAACCTGTCCACGCTGTTTGTCCCTCGACCAGCGGCTCTGGAAGATGCGGAACTCGAGGAGCTTGTTGTAGTGATGCTCGACTCGAATGTTCTCATAGAGCACATCGCTGATGACGGCATGGTCGGAGTTGTGGATGCCAAAGGGTGCTCCGTATTCACGCACCTCAAGAACATCGCAATCGTGAAAGTGAATGTTTCGCACGCTGCTGGTGCGCAATTCATGGCCGATTTCAAAGATCTGCCCGCCCAGGTCCGTCATCAGGGAACAGCCGGTAACTTCGATATCCTCCACGTCACAGGTGAAATCGAGCGTGGCATCGTGAGGCTGCCCGCGCAGATCGAGCGATTTGATCACGATGCAGTCGTCGCCGTTTCGAAAAAAGCAGTTCTCCACGCGAACATGGCTTGAACCGACGATATCCAATCCATCGCCCCCGCTGATGAAGCCAAGTTCCTTGACATTGCTCACAACGATTTTCCGCGAGGCGCCGAGCACAAACATCCAACTGGATGGCTCAATCATGACAATGCCTTCCACGCGGCAATCGCGGCAGTTCTCGAGCACGATTGTGCGGCGGGCGTCGGGGCCCTGGCGATAGTAGCTGCCGTCGAGTATGCCCTGCCCACAGATGCGTATGTTGCTGGCGGATGTGGCGCGAATGCAGCCGCGAACTACTGCTCCGCCTTCGATGTAGAGTGTCTCATTGTCAAAAAGACGAAGCTCGCCAACCTCATAGACCTGTCCCGCCTTGAAGTAGCGCACGTTAGAAGCAGAATTTGATGGCGTAGACTGCTCGATTGGGTTCGCAAAGAGAAAAAACTGCTCCAGATCGTCGATCTCAATCAGTAGATTCACCGGGTGCGGTAGCGTGAAGTAAACACGGTTTTGATCAATCTGTGCCTTGATTTGGTGGCGCGCCGGCGCGATCCGAATTCGATGGATGGGATTGTGAACCTCGATGGTGACTTCGACCGGTCCGTCGCAGGCAAAGGTCGCAAAAGGC
Organism: Acidobacteriaceae bacterium; assembly: GCA_003164255.1. Taxonomy (GTDB): domain Bacteria; phylum Acidobacteriota; class Terriglobia; order Terriglobales; family Acidobacteriaceae; genus Telmatobacter. The sequence goes on from PLST01000003.1 coordinate 15,855, forward strand.
CCTACCGAAGTCTTGATGACCGTCACAATGTGGCCACCGGCAATTAACTTGAAGTTTGGAGCGGTTGGAATCGAGCGCGGGTACTCGTACGCGATGACACAGCCGCTTGCCCGGCCTGTTGCGCCTTCCGCCTGGCAAACAGAGTCTGGTCCGGATGCGAGTGCCTGCGCGGCGGATTGGCTGTTTTCGCCAGAGCACAGAAGGGGTAACGCATTCAGTGAGACTCCAGCCAACGTGCCGGTTCTGATGAAACTGCGCCTGTTCATTGCTTCTCCACACTTTCCCGTGTTCCCGTTCATTCAGAACAAACTCGGTGATCGATCTCTCTGTCATGAAGCGACCACAAATGGCCACTCTCAATGGCTTTGCAGAATCGCATCGAGCCCGCGATTGGAGACATTGACGTCATCTTCCGATTTCCCACCGCTGAAGGCGGCGATCCAATAGCCATGTTTTGCCTTTCGAATCACACTTCCTGACCATCCATATTCGCCGGTCATCAAGGTTCGTCCGGCACTTCCGCTTGGCTTGAGAGTGTCCGCCGCTTCTGCCGCCTTTGCGTAGGCTATGGCAAGAAGGTTTGCACCCGGGCTTACCGCATCGGGTGGATCTTTGCGTTTACCGATCACAATCATCTTCGATTGCCAGGATTGGATTTCCTCGCCATCAAAGTAGGCAATGAGCGCGACTCCTTTGATTCCTTGCTTGTTTGCCTGCTGCATCATGACTTCGAGCGCCTGATCGGCCGTTCGATTGAAGCTGTCAGTGTCGCTGGAAGTTGTCGGGGAGGAGTTGCTCACCTGCGATTTCTGCGCGGACATGGATGCCGCATAGGTTAGAGAGGTGATGGCGATGAGGCAGATGCAGCATTTTCGGACAGCTTTCATGATTCACCTCGGGCTATGATACGGTCACGGAAGAAGTATAGTGGCAAAGCCACCGGACGGTCCATCCTGGACCAAGCGAAGCACTCGGCTATAGAGCCATCCGTTGTCGCATTCATCTCTTGGCTGGATGGTCATTTCGCTTGATGCCAGCCAGCATTTCCGTAGCCATTGTGTCGACGCTGCGCTTCGGAAGGGAGCGGTTGCGCACTGAGATCATGAATGCCGTGTAGCGATCTCCACGCAGCAGCGAGCGGCTGTATTCAATCGCAACGCGTTCGCTGTCGAATGTTGTTTCCCGTATGAGGAGCAGGGGGCTGCCCATCGGAGTCTCCAGGATGAATCCCTCTTCTTCCTTCGCCGCCACGGCGCCGATGCTTTCTTCCGCCCAGTTCAGTTTGCGCTTGTAGATGTTTTCAACCACGGCATAGAGCGATTGTGTTTCCAGATTGTGCTTATCGATGCCGGGGAAGATACGGGCGGGCAGGTAGCTGGTGACCACGGCCATCGGCTCGTTGTTTACCAGTCTCAGTCGCCGGATGGTATAGACAGATTCACCCTCATCGAGGCGCAGTGCCTGGGCAACCTCCCCTTTCGCTTTGACGATCTCGCTGGAGAGGAGGCGGGCGGAGGGAACCAATCCGCGGCGGCGCATCTCTTCACTAAATCCGCGAAGTTCCTGGAAGTTCCACGGCAGACGCCCCGTTCCAACCAGTGGCCGTTTTCCTTTCTCGATGACCAGCAGTCCCTCCGAGCGGAGCTTCTGAAATGCCTGACGCACGGGCATCTTGCTGATGCCCAGGTGGCGCGAAACATCGTTCTCCGACCAGAATGTGTCACCCTCCTTTACGTGGCCCGATTTCACCAGCTCGCGGACCTGCTCAACGATCTGCTGGTAGTAAGGAACGTAACTATGATGGTCGAGCAGCAAGCTGATCTGTGCGGAAGGCGCTGTATCTGTCACAAAAGTACTCCATAACAATCATAACATACTATGTGTATAGGATGATTTATTTCATATCAGTACGCCAACGGAGAACTCGATTGTTGTGAGGCATCAAGTGTGGGTTAAAATCCAAAAAATAAATGAGATATACGAATGATTCATGCATCCTAAGCGATCCGGAATCGAGAAATGATCGATGTTCCCGGTTATCCAAGCCTTGACACATATATGCATATGTAGCCTTATGGAGTTGTCTATCGCAACTCATTCCGAAATCACATCACTTTATGGAGACTCAGATGAACATGGGTGCTCAGGTGGTCGAAAGTAATCGTCCGTGTTGGACCTCAGGACGAATCAGTCTGTGGATCCGGAACGCGGGTGTTCTGCTGCTGGCGATGCTTGCGCCGTGCATCGTGTCCGCGCAGGTTGAAACGGCCCGCATCGTCGGAACGGTCCACGATGGATCGGGAGCTGTGATCACGGGGGCGGTCCTGACTGTGGTCAACACCGAAACCAATATCAGCCACTCCCTGAAGACCGACGCCACAGGACAGTTTGTTCTGACCGACCTCCAGCCCGGAACCTACACGGCCACCTTTGAACACGAAGGTTTTCAGAAGGTGATTCAGGCGCCGTTTCAATTGAATGTCAACCAGGTGTTGACACTGAATATCACGATGTCGGTCGGCGCGGATACTCAAGCCATCACGGTTACGGCTGCTGAGCCACTGCTTGAATCTGAGTCTTCCTCGATCGGTCAGGTCGTGGTTTCGCAATCGATCGAGGCGCTGCCGTTGAATGGCAGGGATTTCATCCAACTGGCTTACTTGACGCCGGGCGTCAACCAGGGGCCTACCGGAGCCGTTCAACAGGGAAACATTCCGGAGAACGAGAGAGGAAACGGCTCGATTGAGGCGAATGGACTGACTACGACCAACAATAATTTCCTGCTGGACGGATTCGACAATAACGAACAACAGATCGGCTTTGAAGTGATCCAGCCGTCGGTGGACGCGATCGCCGAATTCAAGATGCAGACGAACAACTTCGGGGCAGATATCGGCAAGGGTGGAGCGGTTGTGAATGTTGCCCTCAAATCAGGCACAAATCACTTCCACGGCGACATCTTCGAGTTTGTTCGCAACTCTGCATTCGACGCCAAGAACTATTTTGACAGTGCGTCGGCACCCATTCCATCTTTCCGGCAGAATCAGTTTGGCGGAACACTCGGTGGTCCGATCTTGAAGGGGAAGACGTTCTTCTTTGTCGATTATCAGGGGACGCGAATCGATGAAGCGCAAACGACGATCAGTTCTGTTCCACCTGCGAATGTGAATGGTGTGGGTGAGCGGACCGGCAATTTCTCCGATTTATTAACCGGAACGCTCGGGCCGGATGGATACGACACCGGCCAAATTTTCAATCCCTTTGAGTACAACGAAGTGACGAATGCGCGAGCGCCGTACCCGGGCAATATCATTCCGGTTGGCAGTGCCCCGGGCGATCTCGATCCAGCGGCTCTGAAGGTTGTTGCTCTTTACCCCAATCCGAATCTTCCCGGGTACGTCAACAACTACCTCTCGAATCCCGCCCTGGTGAACAATCAGGACTCGTTCGACGTGCGAGTTGACCACCAACTGACCAGCCAGGACAGCACGTTTGCCACATTCAGCTTTGGCAACGTTCAGAGGATTCAGCCGGACCCATTTCCAGAGCCGGCCGGTGGCGGATTCTTTTCCGGAACGGTGAGCGATTTGGCGCGAGCGGCAGGGATCAGCGATGTGCACACATTCGCCCCCAACAAGATCAACGAGTTCAAGGTTGGTTACATGCGCTATGCGGTGCAGGCGATTCCGTTCCTGGCGGGAAACAACGTCTCAGGGCAGCTCGGAATTCCCGGGATCTTCGATCCCAACAACGCCCTTGAGACGGGTGGCTTGCCGTACATGGCCATTAACGGTTGGAGCACGCTGGGAACCACGGATTGGTTCCCGGAGGTGTTGCTTGAAAACAACTATCAGTACATCGATTCGTTCACATACATTCGCGGCTCGCATGCGTTGAAGGCAGGCGTGGATGTTCGGCGCCGGTTGAACGGGTTTACGCAGGTTCAGAATGCACGCGGCGATATGTCGTTCGAACCTGCATTCACTCAGGATCTTGTGACCGGCAACGGAGGATCGGGGTTAGCCAGTTTTCTCATCGGCTATCCGTCTTCCGCCTCTCGCGAGGTTCAAACCGGGGAATTTGGAATACGTTGGCTGGAACTGGGAAGCTACTTCATTGATGACTATCGGGTCACTCCGCGACTGACCTTGAACCTGGGGCTCCGCTACGACCTCTACACGCCCTATGTCGAAGAGCACAATCGCATCGCCAATTTCAACTTCTCGACCGGCCAGTTTGTTTCGCCCGAGATGGCAGGGGTGGGCAGGACGGCGGACGTGCAGACGGATTATGCCGATGTTTCTCCGCGCGTAGGATTCGCATGGACTCCCGGAGGTCACAACCTGGCAATCCGTGGAGGGTTCGGCATCTTCTACGATCGCCAGGGCACGCAAGGAGACTCCGAACTTGCCTATAACCCGACAGGCCTGTTCATCAGTCAGAGTTATAGCTACCCGGCGAATCAACCGGGGATGCGTCTCTCGACAGGCTATCCCGCGGAGGTGCCGCCGTCACTTACGAATCCAAGCGGCTACGCAAGTGCTGCGCCTTTCCGCGATCCGAATACCTCCATTCAGGAATGGAACCTGAACGTCGAACAGCAGATTGGAAAAGACTCGGCGATTCAGGTTGCCTATGTTGGCACGCACGGCGTCCATGAGTCCTATGTCTACAATCTGAATCAGGCTCTGCAACCACTCGACAGCAATTTTGGCTCTGCGCCCAACTTTGGCCGCCCGTATTTTGACACGGTGCCAAACATTGCGGCAATCCGCACGAACTCAAATATCGCCAATCAGCATACCCATCAAATGCAGGCAAAGTTTGAGAAGCGTTTTTCGTCCGGCTGGAGCATGCTGAGTGCCTATACCTGGCAGCACACCATTGGACAAACGCCGCTGAACGAAGCGGCTGGTCCGCAAAACGACTACGATCTGCGGGCAGAGCGCGGCAGTCAGGATCCCGATTTCCGGCATCAATTCTCTTCGGCATGGTCCTACGTTCTTCCATTTGGCCCAGGACAACGTTTCTTCAACGGGGACGGACCAAGTCGAACCATCGCAGGAGGCTGGAGATTGCAAGGAATCCTCTCGATGTCTTCCGGAGAGGCAACTACACCGGAATTGTCCTACGACCGGACGAATACGGGATCGGGAGCTCCACGGCCGGGTGTGTTGAGCAACCCGTATAACTTCAGCGGCGCAGCCAACTGGGGATGCCCGGCTAATCGCCAGAGCATCACATGCTGGTTCAACCCAGCCGCGTATGCAATTCCACCCTTGGCTCCGGGGCAAACCTTCGCAACGGAGTTTGGCAACGCGGGTGTCGGCACGCTCAGGGGGCCGGCTCAATACAACCTGGATTCATCCCTGTTCAAGAGCTTTGACTTGCGCGATGGGATCAACCTGGAGCTCCGCGGCGAAGTATTCAATGTGTTCAATACTGCGGAGTTCGGCTTGCCAAACCAGTACGTGGACACGCCGCAGGCAGGTTCGATCACCAGCACGGTACACAGCTCACGTCAGATTCAGGTGGCAATGAAACTCACGTTCTAGATGATCCGGCGAGCGTGGCAGGGATGGCTCCCGGGCAACAGTTGACAATCGCCGCTCATGCAATGGAATGCAAGGGCGGCCTGTTTTCGCCCTTTGTACTGCGAGCATTTTTTTGCAGATGCGGGCCGCGGGTGAACGGATAGGCCCGCGAGCGAGTGAGAGAATGAGTAGGTTCATTGGAGAGCGCCCAGGACAATGCCCTTCAGACTCAGGGATTTATCCAGGTCCACGTGGGCTTCTCGCAACGCAACAGCTTTTGGCGAATGAAAGGGAATTGGTCAATGAATCGTAGATTGCTTCGTTTCGCTGAACTGGTATGTTGCGCTGCCTGCATGGCTGCGCTCTGTCCATCCGTGCCGTTCGCGCAGCCAGCCTCGAGCCCAAATTCAGAGTCAAAACTGCCACCGGTCAAACTTTCGGGAAACTACTTTGAGAAGAATGGCAAGCGTTTTATTCCCGTTGGAGTGAATTGGGTGCCTGCCAAAGCGGGGATGGAGTGGCCGTATCAATGGGATCCGGCTTCCATTGAAGCGGACTTTGCGCAGATGCATCAGCTTGGCGTGAACGCTGTAAGGCTGGATCTGGTCTGGTCCTGGTTCGAGCCGCGACCGGGAGATTTCAACCAGGAGGCATTTCGCCAGCTCGACTTCATCACCGCGCTCGCCGGGCGCAACGGCATTTATTTGAATCCCATGCTGTTGATCGGCGGTGAAGTGGGAGAGGCATATTGGGACGTTCCGTATCGTCATGGCCGCGATCCGCAGTCAGACCCCTACATGCTTCAACTTGAAACCGACTTTGCAGCCCAGCTTGCCAGGCACTTTGCAAACAACAACGCCATTCTTGCCTGGGATCTTACCGATGAGCCTCCGTTCTGGATTACCTCAAATACGAACGATGCGGCGGCAATCAACTGGACGCGGTTGATATCAGGCGCACTGCGCCGTTATGACCCGGCGCACCTGCTGGTGGTGGGCACGGCCATGCAGGACGTCGACCACGGCCCATTCCGGCCCGACATGCTGCGCAACGATGTGGACTTCTTCAGTGTCCACCCCTACACGATCTACGCCCCCCGGTTGTTTCCGGATGCGATGCTCTCTGAACGGCAGACATACGGGGCAGCGTTTGAAACTGCGCTTACAGGCGGCGCGGGTGGGCCCGTCATGGTCCAGGAACTGGGCGCTTCTTCGGCTCAATACGAGCCCAGGACGATCGCCGAGTATGAGCGGACTGCGCTCTACTCCAGCCTGGCAGAAGGCGCAAATGGATTTCTGATCTGGTGTTACACGGATGCTGCGCAATCGCAATACTCCAAGGTGCCTTACCTGCGATCACCGCATGAGACACAATTTGGTATTGTCACTGCTGACCGCGTCGAAAGGCCGGCAGCAGCCATGCTCACTGAATTCTCAAAGGTCACCGGCAGGCTCGATCTTGAGGGCATCGAGCCGGCGCCTGCCGAGGCAGCCATCGTGGTCCCCGACGAGTGGGCAAAGTCTTATGGAGATGAATCGCATTTTGGATTGACCGGACCTGAAATTGCTCCCTACACGTCGCAGAACGAGGGTGGGAGCGTCGCTGGACAGGCGCTGCCCAATCAAGCCGATCAGAATACGCGGCTGATGGGCGCTTTGCTCTCGACATTCATTTTGTCGCGCAGAGCCGGGGTCAAGGCAGATCTTCCGCGCGAATACGGAGACTGGCAAAAGTACCCAATGCTGCTGCTGAGTTCGCCGATCACGAGCACCGATTCGATGCTCGTCCACGTCCACTCCGATTTCTGGAGCAAAGCCAGAAGCTATGTTGAGAAGGGTGGGGTTCTGTATGCGTCTGTGAGTGGGGATGCGGCCATACCGGAAATGGAGAGCATCTTCGGCGCCCGGCTCGTAGATCATCTGCCGGTTCGGGATGTGACTTTGAAGATCGTTGCGCCCTTTGGCAATCTGAAGCCAGGAGACACATTCACATATTCGGCCTCTGCCGATGCGCCCGGCCAGTGGGCTGCCACGCTCGAGGTGTCCGGCGGCCAGGTCATTGCCGTCGATCAAGATGGCAGACCTGCGCTTGTCGCCAATAAGCTGGGCAACGGAAAGACACTCCTGTGCGCTTACCCGCTTGAGGTATACCTCGCCAATCTTCCTTCGGCATTTGAAGGAAACGATCAGACCTTCCGCATCTATCGGGCACTTGAGGAGTGTGCGGGACTGAAACGCACGGTTTGGACAGATCAGCGCTCCGTTGAAGCGTCCGCTCTCAATGCGAAGGATCATGGCTATCTTGTTGTCGTGAATCATTCCGCGGAGGCCAAACACGTCACACTCGGTTCCACGTTGCCCATCCGCCAATTGATTTCCGTACGGGGTGAAAAAGCGAGTGCAGTGAAACCTGCAGATTCCAGATGGAGCCTCGATGTGCAGGCCTACGACGCAGAGGTGCTCAAGTGGCAATAGCCAACGCGGTGAGGCACGCTGGAGAAGGCTCCGTAGCCGGAATCGACATCGGGGGCACAAAGATCACGGTTGGCATTGTGAACGAGGCCGGCGCGATCCTGGTTCGGGCAGATGCTTCGATCAGCGTAGAAGATGGTCCCAAGCGCGCCTTGGCAGACATCGTTGAGATTCTCAATCGGCAAGTGCAACAGACGGGAATTGTGCTCGCCGGAATAGGCATCGGGTGTACGGGACCAGCCGACCCGATTACCGGCGAACTTGGAGATGTGAATACGCTTCCTGGCTGGGTAGGGTGGAATCCCGTCGCCGATCTTTCCAATGTGTTTGGAGTGTCCGCTGCTCTCGAAAACGATGCAGACGCTGCTGCGCTGGGCGAAGCGCGATGGGGAGTGGGCAGGGGAAAAAGCAGCCTCATCGGGATTACAGTTGGCACGGGTATTGGAGCGGGAATCATTCTGAACGGAGAAGTGTATCGTGGCGCTGACGGTTCCCATCCCGAAATCGGTCACCATATCGTCGAGCCCTCAGGGCCGCTGTGTACGTGCGGAGCTTATGGCTGTTGGGAAAGCCTCGCGTCGGGTCCCGCCCTGGAACAGTGGTACACCGAGCATAACCTGGACGAAGTGCGGAGCGGCAAGGACATCTGCGATCTGGCTCGATCCGGGAATGCCGGTGCACAAAGCGCAGTGAACCGCATGGCGAAATACCTGGGCCTGGGAATATCCAATGTCGTATCCATGTTCATGCCGGAGGTGATAGCACTGAGCGGGGGAGTGATGCAGAACTCGGATCTGTTTCTCGACCGCATCCGCGCTGTTGTTCTCAAGAACTCCCGCCTTGTTCCGGCTGCAAGGTGTGAGATTGTGGTTTCGTCCCTGGGCTCCGACGCTGGCTTGATCGGCGCAGCGCAGGTGTGGCGCAGCCGCTTTGAACGCTGAAGTGAGGAGATCCCGTGAATTCCGCATCGCAACAAGTCATCGATGGTCCTTATCTGCGTGACATCCTGGATCAGCCCGCGGCTCTCAAAGATACTCTGGAGGGTTTCCGCAGAAACGACGCGCTCTTCAGCCAGATCGGAGAGATGCGTCGGAAGGGCCATTCACGGATCGTGCTGACCGGGATGGGGTCGTCCCTTCATGCGCTTTATCCTTTGGAATTGAAGCTGATCGCGCAAGGTGAGATCGCGATGCGCGCCGATATGTCGGAGTTGATTTACTCCATGCCCACTCTGCTTGAAAGCGGAGCGCTCATCGTGGCGGTATCGCAGTCGGGCCGCAGCGCAGAGGTTGTTCGCCTGCTCGAGATGAGAGCGCAAAGATGGACCGTTGTTGGTGTTACCAATACCGCGGACAGCCCACTGGGAAGTCAGGCGGACATCGTGTTGCTGACGCATTGCGGATCGGAGTTCTCCGTATCGGCGAAGACTTACCTGGGAACACTTGCCGCACTCGAGATCTTCGGAGCAGCATGGTGCGGCGAGGATCGAGAGGCTCTGTATGCGGAGTTGCAGCCAGGCCCTTCGCTGGTGGCCGATTATCTTTCTGGATGGCAATCGCACGTGGAGTCGCTGGCCGGCGCGATGAGGGATATCAGTCAAACCTTCATCGTGGGTCGCGGACGCTCCATGGCCGCCTGCGAGACGGGCGCGCTCATCACCAAGGAATCAACGCGTTCGCCTGCCGAAGCCATGAGCAGCGCCGCCTTCCGTCACGGACCGCTCGAATTGGCTGGCCCTGAGACCATGGTTCTGGTGATGGAGGGCGATGCCAATGCGCGCGCGCTCAATACCAAACTGGTCCGTGACATCCATGACCGCGGCGGCCGGGCAGAATTGATCGGTCCATCCGCGGAGATTGGCGCCTTGCGCGTTCTCGGTGGTCTCAACCGCCTTTTGCCAATTGCGGAGATTCTGCCCATCCAAATGCTGACGCTGGCTCTCGCCTTGAATGCTGGATTCGAGCCAGGCCGTTTCCTGCATGCAACAAAAGTCACCACCGAAGAGTAAGAACGAAGCGAGGACACCGATCCGATGAAGCGCAACAACTATCTGGTAGCGATTGTGTTCGCGGTATTCTTCGTCATTTCGTTTGTCACGAACATTCTTGGCCCCATCATTCCGGACATCATCGATAGCTATCACGTTAGCCTGTTCGCGGCTGCGCTGCTTCCGTTCTTCTTCTTCGCCGCTTATGGTGCATTTTCCATACCGGCGGGATTCCTCGTTGAGCGATGGGGCGAAAAGCGCGTCATTGTTTCCATGTTCGCAGTTGCATTTGCAGGGTCCATTCTGTTTGCATGGATGCACACCTACACCGTTGCCATGGTCTCGCTGTTTCTCATCGGTAGCAGCATGGCTGCGCTCCAGGTGGCCATCAATCCACTGCTGCGCGTGGCTGGCGGAGAGGAACACTTCGCCTTCAACTCAGCTTTCGCTCAACTGATATTTGGCGTCGGCTCGTTCCTCAGTCCCCAGGTCTACGCGTACATGATAGTCCGTCTCGGCCGACCACCCGGCCGCAATCCGCTGCTTGCCTTTCTGGTCGCGATTGTGCCCTCGACCATGCGATGGATTTCAATGTACTGGCTGTTTGTTCTTGTTATCGCCGCGATCCTTGTGGTGCTTGCGGTTACACAATTTCCAGCAGTGGAGCGCAAGGAAGATGAAGCGGCGGGTACTGTCGGCATGTATGGCTCGCTGATCAAGCTCCCCATCGTGTGGCTTTACTTCTTCAGCATCTTCTTCTACGTCGGCTCTGAGCAGGGAACCGCGAACTGGATGTCTGAGTTCCTGTGGAGGTATCACGGTTACGATCCGCACACGGCTGGCGCATCGGCTGTGGCGTGGTTCTGGGGTTCGCTCACAGTGGGCTGCTTTGTGGGCATGATCCTGCTCAAGCTCTATGACAGCCGCCGCGTGCTTGGGGCATTTGGAATCGGTGCAATCGGATGCCTGACTCTCGCTCTTTTCGGCCCCGCGGAGGTGTCCAGGTATGCGTTCCCATGTGTAGGGCTCTTCGCTTCGGTCATGTGGCCCATTGTGGTCTCTCTCGCACTGAACTCTGTCTCTGAGTTTCAAGGCGCATTTGCAGGAATTCTGTGTTCGGGAATCGTTGGTGGTGCGATCCTCCCGCTCATTGAGGGACGCATCGCCGATTCCCTCGGCCTGCGCACCGGAATGTGCGTTCTCTACCTTTCATTTGGCTGGGTGTCTGCGGTCTCGATTTGGGCGAAACCTCTGATCACCAACCAGATTTCTTCAAGACAAGAACGCCAGACGCCGTGATCAAGGGATGGTTATCGTCAGCTAAGATTGTGGGTACGGACCAGGTCTGTACTCTGGAGGCTCGCAGAATGGGACTCCACCTGGGAATGCCTCTCTGGATCGCTAGCCCAGTGAACGTGCAGCGGTCGCCGAATCGGACGAAACACGTAATCGGTATCGATTGATCAGTCCATCCAGCATCATTGTCAAAACAGACTCTCTGCGCAGAAACAGCTTTCCATAGGGTGCAGACTCGGGTTTGATCGGATTGCTCGTCTGGCACGTCAAGACCAGCAAAAGGCGGACAGGTGGGTGTCAGTTCATCGGATGCTTAGAGCGGCTACAATGGGGCATCTTTGGGTGGAGGACAAGCTCAGATTTCTCAGGCTCTCGCTGGTATGTCGCCGAACACCACCTACACGATGAACGCCGATGCTTATATCTGGACCAGCGATGGCGGCCAGTCATCACTTGCAATGTCGAATGATGGCGCAACCTCATTTTCAAAGGCCATCACCACAAGCAGTTGGAATCAGCTGGCAGGCTACCAAACCATTCAATTCACTCGACGTTCCACATGTACATCCGCTCAGGTCTCGATATCTGGGAATGATCCGAATACCGGGGTATTTGTGGACAATGTATCTGTTCGTGCTCTGACCGAGTAGCAGGTTGAACGTCGAGAGAGAGGCAATCCATGATTCACAAAAGATTCGGCGTTTTCTTCGCTGGAAGTATGTTATCAGCCAGTTTGTGCGTTACCGCTCAGACGCCTGCGATGCCGAAGGCTCTGTCCCGGTTTGCAGCAGGGGTAGATATATCTGAAGTCAAGACGCTCCAAGAGCAGGGCACGGTCTATCGGGTGAATGGAAATGCACAAGATCCGCTCCGGATTCTCCATCATTCCGGCATAAATTGGGTTCGGATCCGTCTCTTTGTTCATCCAGACGGGAAGGGGCCAGGCACGAACGACCTGCCCCACGCTCTGGCCGAGGCTGAAGCAGCCAAACGAAACCATCTTCGAGTTCTGGTGGACATGCACTTCTCGGATTCATGGGCAGACCCGGGCCACCAGCGCAAGCCGGCAGCCTGGGCAAACCTCAGTTTTGCGGATCTCGTACAGCAGGTAAAAAAGCTATACCACCGACACATTCCAAACTTTCGCAGACGCCAACGTAACGCCAGATATGGTGGAGATTGGCAACGAGATCTCAAACGGCTTTCTCTGGCCTGACGGCCAACTAACCTGGAAATGTCAAGATGACGAAGGATGGCAGCGGCTTTCAGATCTTTTGAAGGCAACCGAGGATGGCGTCGTTCAAGGCTCTGGATCCAAGAGGAAACCTCTGATCTTGATTCACCTTGACACAGGTGGCAACACGCCAAAGTGCAAGTCGTTCTTCGATCACATTCTTGCTCGCGGTGTTCATTTTGACGTGATCGGTCTTTCTGACTATCCGTGGTGGCAGGGCACCCTGGAGCAATTGTCAAGTAACTTGGCCGCGCTGGCAACTGCATATCACAAGCCAATCATTGTTGTGGAGACGGGATTTCCATGGTCGCCTCAGAGCTTCGAAGTTGGCGGCCACACCTATACAGGCGTTGCCGCGGAGGAGAATGTACTTCACTTTCCGCCAACAACAGAGGGACAAGCCGACTATCTGAGAAAGCTAACCAGAATCGTCCGGTCGACCCCCGATGGGCTTGGTGTGGGCGTGCTTTATTGGGCAGGAATGTGGGTACAAAACAAAAACTGGGATGCGCCGGAATGGTCGGGAGATTGGGAAGTTCGAGCACTGTTCGATAGAAACGGAGAGGCCTTGCCAGCATTGTTTGCTCTTGGTGAGGCCGGGAAACTGCAAACGCGCCAATAAGTATGGGGCAGCAACGGCTCAGGGAAGTTGCGCGCCTTGGAAAGGTCATAGTCGACAATTGGTGATCCAAAGCAGTGTGTAACGAAAAAGGCGGCCGAGATGTTGAAATTCAGATATGTTCTTGCTTGCTGTATCTTCGCCATTCAAGTGTTTGCGTAGCGCAAGGCTCGTATCCAAGGCTCGTATCCAAGACTCGTGTCTAAAACGAAATGAATTGCATTCACTCGGAAACCTACGTGTTCACCGCACGAATCGAGCAGGCCCGCCAATGACTCTTGAAACTTCAAATCGCTACCGCTCTTCGGACGTTTTCGAACGGTTGTTCGTTCGAGTCTTACCTTCTGTTCTTTTCTGAAATATCAATTATCATGCCGTTCATGCGCGACAGAACTCATCTCCACAAAGCCCCATACGAGCCCGATGCTACCAATTCCTTGCAATTCCCAACTGTTTCTTCTCATGACATGAGGCCACGAGAAGCTCTGCGTATCAAACAAGTCCGGGAATCGCATCCTAGGATGTTGATGGGATGAGTTCGACAATGCCTCTCGCGCGCAGGTAGTCGGCGTCGTGTGCGCGGCTTTCAAGAACGATGGCGGGCTGCAGACCGCGTTCAATCAAATGCATGTAAGGCGTCGCATATCTCCAGTCCGGCGGCCAGGCCTTCGTGGACAGCCCGTGATCGGGAATGACAAGCGCGGTCCTCCGAGTTGGGATCGTCCGCGGCTTCGTCCGGAACTCCGCGGCCAATTCCGCAAACTTGCGCCCGGCGGGTTTTGCTTTGTTGTTCACATCGATCAACCCCATGTTCGCACCGCGTTTGGGGTTTCGTGGCGGAACGAGTTTGGACTCATTTGTTTGGGTAAAGTTAGGCATTTTGGTGGAGGTTTTAGCCGGTCGCCGATTTAGTTACCATTCGTCCCCGCTTTCGGAGCGGACCAGCGCGGCTCCGTGCGGGACGAATACAGTCTACATCAAATTGATTCTATTGTCTTTACGCGGAAGGATGCGGGGCAGTGCGGGCGAGTGCGGAAAGCGGCAAATTGAGGTTTTGAGTTAGGTGCATTCAACCTGGCTCTGCCACCTCTACGCCTTTCAACTACTCAATGCGGTTGCGATGTGAGGTAATCTTCCGTCTCAGCACGTTCCGCCGACGGGAACAGAG
>PLST01000488.1:0-2362 GCA_003164255.1 Acidobacteriaceae bacterium
GCGCTGCTCACCGGCCGTAACAGCGCGTCTGTGCATGAGTCCGGCTTCTCGCATGTTTCCATGTCAGCCGGCTTCCCCGGCTGGGATGGCCGCGTGCCGGCAACGGCCGGCACCATCGCAGAAATCCTCCGCGACAACGGCTACAACACTTTCGCAGTCGGCAAGTACGGCATCACGCCGGATGAAGAGGCGACAGACGCCGGCCCGTTCGATCATTGGCCGACCGGCAAGGGCTTCGATCACTTCTTCGGATTTTTGGGATCGGCCACAGACCAATACAAGCCCGACCTGGTGGAGGATCAGGCACACGTAACGCCCGACGGCCGCCACTTGAGCGACCAGATCACTGACAAGGCGATCTTCTATATCGACCGTCAGAAGAAGGCCGCGCCGGATAAGCCGTTCTTCCTCTATTACGCACCTGGCGCCACCCACGCGCCGCATATGGTCGACCGATACTGGAGCGATCAATACAAGGGCAAGTTCGACAAGGGCTGGGATGTGTTTCGCGAAGAGGTCTTTGAGCGCCAAAAGAAACTTGGCGTGATTCCTGCCAACGCTGTACTTCCCGACCGCAACCCGAACATCAAGGCCTGGGATTCGCTGACACCGGACGAGCAGAAGCTCTATGCGCGTTTTTTCGAAGTCTATGCGGGCTACTTGACCTACACGGACTTTGAAGTTGGTCGCCTGATCAATCACCTGAAGCAGATCGGGCAACTCGACAACACACTGATCTTCATCTCCATCGGTGATAACGGCGCAAGCAAAGAAGGATCGCTCGAAGGCAGTATCGACCGTTCCACTCTCCGCAAGCCGTCGACCGAGGAAGACAACGTCGCCTATAACCTGGCGAGGATCGACAAGATCGGTACGCCGGATGCCCATGCGGGCAACTATCCTCTGGGATGGGCGCAGGCGGCCGACACTCCGTTTAAGTACTGGAAATCAGATGCCAACAGCGAAGGCGGCACGCACAATCCTCTCATCGTCTACTGGCAAAAGGGCATCAAGGACAAGGGCGGCATTCGCACCCAGTACAGCCACGTCATTGACCTTCTTCCAACCACTCTCGATTTGATTGGTATCAAAGCTCCCGACGAAGTCCGCGGAATCAAGCAGCAGCCCATCGAGGGAATCTCCTTTGCCGATTCACTCAACGATGCCAATGCTCCCTGGCATCACACGGTGCAGTACTACTACATCTTTGGTTCGCGCTCGATTTATGACAACGGGTGGAAAGCGGAACTGCCCTTTCCCAACCAAGTCGAAACCCAGCACGTGACCACGAATCCGCCGTTTGACGAAAATGCGTGGGAACTCTACAACCTCAACGACGATCCCACCGAACGCATCGATCTTGCGAAGAAGTATCCGGAGAAGCTGGCGCAGTTGAAGGCCGAGTTCGAACAGCAGGCTCAGTCGCACCATCTCTATCCCTACATCACCTTCGACGATGTGTATGCCCAACGCTTTCACCACACCTACCTGCCCAAGGGGTTCACTCCGCCGGGCCTGTTGGTCAACAACAACAACAGCAAGTAGGCGCCGTGCTTTCGCTTAACATTCTTTATCCAAGTCACCGCTGAGTGACTTTAACCAACAGGAGTTCCATGAGACAGAAGAACGTACTGAAGACGTTGACATCCGCGTTAATTCTTGCGGTGGGAGCGAGACTTTCACTGCATGCGCAGGAGGCACAGACCTATCAGGGGGTCGTTGGCAGAACGCTCGCTGAGTCGAAGGAATGGTGGCCGGAGCCTGCGAAAGCGCCCGCTGGCGCCCCCAACGTAGTGTGGATCCTGATTGACGACGTGGGTTTTGGCGCCGCGGGAACATTCGGCGGCCTCATCCAGACTCCCACGTTCGACAATCTGGCGAATAATGGTCTGCGCTATACCAACTTCCACACGTGCGCCATTTGCGCCCCGACTCGCGCAGCTTTGCTAACTGGCCGCAACAGCGCGTCCGTGCACGAATCGGGATTTTCGCACACGGTTATGTCTGCTGGATTCCCGGGCTGGGACGGCCGCGTGCCTCCCACGGCCGGCACCATCGCCGAGATTCTCCGCGACAACGGCTACAACACGTTCGCGGTTGGCAAGTACGGTGTAACCCCAGACGAAGAAGCGACCGACGCCGGCCCGTTCGATCATTGGCCCACCGGCAAGGGCTTCGACCACTTCTTCGGATTCCTCGGTTCGCAAACCGACCAATACCATCCGGACCTGGTTGAAGATCAGGTTCACGTGCGTCCCGACGGTCGCCACTTGAACGATCAGATCACCGACAAGGCGATCACCTATATCGATCGCCAGAAGAAGGCAGCTCCCAACAAGCCCTTCTTCCTCTATTACGCGCC
>PLST01000488.1:2428-6335 GCA_003164255.1 Acidobacteriaceae bacterium
ACCTACACAGATTTTGAAATCGGCCGCCTGGTCAATCACTTGAAAGAGATCGGTCAGCTCGACAACACGCTGATTTTCATCTCCATTGGCGACAATGGCGCAAGTAAAGAAGGCACGCTGAACGGAACAGTCGACCAGGGACTATTGGCCAGCCCGAAATCAGAAAAGGAAAATATCGACTACAACCTAAACAAGATTGGTGAGATCGGCACACCGGCTGCCACCAATGGAAATTACCCGCTCGGCTGGGCGCAGGCCGCAAACACTCCTTTCAAGTACTGGAAGCAGGATGCGAATAGTGAAGGCGGAACTCACAATCCGCTCATTGTCTATTGGCCCAAGGGCATCAAGGACAAGGGTGGGATTCGTACCCAGTACAGTCACGTCATCGACATTCTGCCGACGACGCTTGATCTTGTGGGCATCAAGGCTCCGGAAGAAATCCGCGGAATCAAGCAGCAGCCCATCGAGGGAACGTCCTTGGCGTACTCGATCAATGACGCCAATGCCCCAACCCATCACACAGAGCAGTACTACTACATCTTTGGTTCCAGATCGATCTACAAAGACGGGTGGAAAGCAGAATTGGCCTACCCAAGCAGCTTCATCACGGGAAACGCCCAAAGCCACAAGCCCTTTGATGAAAACGCCTGGGAGCTCTACAACCTGAATGAGGACTACACAGAGCGAGTTGATCTGGCTCAGAAGTATCCAGAGAAGTTGACTGCGCTCAAGGCTGAGTTCGAAGAGCAGGCCAAAGCGCACAGTCTCTATCCCTACATCACCTGGGACGATGTGTTCAATGGACGAATCCACCGCAGCAAAGACGGCAAGTCGTTTCTCGACGCCGTGAAGGATATAGCCAAACCCAGCGATCAATAGCTTTGCTGTCATTCCCGATCCTGCACGTCAGTGGGATCGTTCAGGTGAATTGGTGCTGAAAGATTCCGGTCTTCCCGCGCTAACCAGGCCCTCCAGCATTTCCAAGTGCCGGAGGGCTTTTTAGCATCCAGTCGGGCCAGAGAGCCGGTGTTAATGCGTCCTAAAACGCAGAAACGGAGTGACCTGAGGCACAGATTACCGGGCAGCTAAACCGCAGAATTTCTTTCAGTGGACAATGTCCCCTGATACGGAATACATTTCATGGAAAGTGAGCGCTCGAAGCAAATGGGCGCACAGCCGATGAGATGGTTATGAAGCTGACGGCTCGCCTCCTGCCTGAACGATGTTGTCGCCTGGATCGATGTACCGTTGCGGGCCGATGTCGAATCAGCGTGCAGTATCTGGTCCTAATGCTGGTAGTTGCTCTTCCCGCAGCGCTTGTCGCGCAAGCTCAACAGACTAAAGAGACAATAAGGTTCAAGCTGCACGACGGCTACCTGATGGTTGTCGAAGCCAGGGTAAACGGTGCCGGTCCGTTCAGCTTCCTGGTGGATACAGGCACCACCCGCACCGTCATTGACCCGGAACTGGCAAGTCAGTTGCAGCTCCCCGCTGTCGGCGAAGTCAACGTGACCACCGTTTTGCATTATCGGCAGGACAAGCTGGTCCGATTGCAGGATATACGGCTCGGCCAGGCTTCCGTCTCCGGCCTTGGCGCAATCGTCGACAAGCTGACCCGGCAAAAAATGCTGGCCCCCGGGATTCGTGGTGTTCTCGGCGAGGATTTCCTTTCCAGATTCGACCTGCTCATCGACTACAAAGAACGCGTCATTCGGTTCGGCGAGCCCCCTCCGGCAGGGGAGCGATGTCGATTTGAAGCAACCGGCCAATATCAAGGCGCTCCGACAACCAACCGTCTCCTGATCGACGTAGAGTTTATGCAAGTGAGCGGGAACAAGGTCCAGCTCCAGTTGGACACCGGTGCCAGGACGCCGGAGTTGTTCCCCGTCAGTCACGATTCTCATCCGTCCCAGCCCTGGGGCAGCTCCATGGCCACCAGCAACGGTGCGAACGGAGTTATCGTCCATTCCAACGTCACCCTGAAAATTGGCGCCACGATGATCCCCGGCCAGGATGTGGTTCAGTCCCGCCGCGCGGTCGCCTTCGATGCAGCGGGCCTGCTGCCTGCGGCAATCTTCCACAGAATCTATATTTGCCACTCGGGTGGATATGTGGTGCTGAATCCCGTCAAGTGAGAAGCCGATTGCCTGCAGCCTTTGTGTCAGCATCGAGCCGTGTGAGAAGAATTCACGTGCGAATTCTTGCCATCGACGAGGGTTGGTGCTACATTAATCGAGTGAATACTCTTACCGCCATGAAAGCCGAAGCTTGTTGTTGTGCAGCGATGTGTTGCGCACGCATGTCTTCTGGCGTGAGGAAATGGCTGGGATAGAGTAAGTTACAAGCCGTCACCTCATTTTGACCCACCGCCAGAAATCGAACTGGCAGGTGGGTTTTCTATTTTGGGTTGAAATGTGGGCGATTGTGGCAATGAAGGCCGAAATGGCCCCAGTGATAGGAGAGAACGATGGGCGTTCCTGAAATTCGAGTGGAAGAACTTAAAAAGCGGCTCGATGCCGGAGAGAATCTCTTTCTGCTCGACGTGCGTGACGAATTCGAATATGAGATTTCGAACATTGGCGGCCAGTTGATTCCGCTGGCCGAGTTGGCAAAACGGGTCAACGAACTGGATGTGAATCGGAACATTGTCACCATCTGCAAGATGGGACCACGGGGGGCTAAAGCGGCCCAGGTTCTGCATAAAGCAGGATTCGCTCATGTTTGGAATCTGACTGGCGGGATTCATGCATGGTCGGATCGCGTGGACAAGAGCGTTCGGAAGTATTGAACGGGATCTTTGCTGTCTGATCCCGTTGAACGAGCGCCGGTGGCGAAGTGGCAAACGCGCAGGTCTGCAAAACCTGTATTCGCGGGTTCAATTCCCGCCCGGCGCTCCAACATTCATGCGGGGCCAACGTATGCGGCTCAACGCAATAGTTTCTGCCCCATTTTCCACGGCCCACCTCGCGTTAAGATCATCCTTTGCCGCATTCAACTACACCCGCTGCCAGCAGTAGGTTCTCAACATTAAAGGAGGCAACCAGTGCCTGAGGAAGCTAGCCGCGTTTCATTGAGTGAGGAATCCGCATTTCAATTAGCCAACGTCACCAAGACTGCTCCCCAGTTTGGAGTCATCACGCCGCGCTGGCTGGTTCGCCTTCTGGATTGGAAGCCGCTTGAGGCGGGAACCTTCAGACTCAATAAAGTGGATGAGGGAAAAGTCATCGAGTCGACCTGCGGGCACGAGGACGAGTCGACGCTTGCCTCCACATTTGTCGATTACGAAGAGAAACCGCGCGAATACCGCTTGAGCAGCATAAATGCTGTCCTCAACGTCCATACGCGCGTCTCCGATCTTCTGAGTAGTCCCTACGATCAAACGCGCGAGCAGTTGCGGCTGCTGATTGAAAGCGTGAAGGAGAAACAGGAAAGCGAGTTGCTCAACAATGCGGATTACGGTCTCTTCAATAATGTAGCCGCTGCGCAAAAGATCAAAACCCGCAAGGGTCCGCCAACGCCCGACGATTTGGACGAACTGCTGACCAAGGTCTGGAAAGAGCCGTCATTATTTCTGGCGCATCCGCGCACCATCGCGGCCTTTGGACGGGAATGCACACGCCGCGGCGTGCCTCCTCCGACGNNGGTGTCATCGGCCTGTTCCAACCGGGGCTTCCCGGTGAGCAGAGTCCTGGCCTGTCGGTGCGCTTCATGGGAATCGACCAGAGAGCACTTGCCTCTTACCTGGTGTCACTCTACTGCTCCGCGGCTGTGCTCACGGACGACGCGCTTGGCCTGCTCGAAGACGTAGATGTGGGACAGTACCATGAGTACAAGTGACCCAACGCCTGGCTCGAATCTGATTTCCGATCCCGCCAACCTGGCAACGGGTTTGGACGCCAGTGCC
>PLST01000488.1:6361-8600 GCA_003164255.1 Acidobacteriaceae bacterium
TCCGGGACTGTTGGCCAGCATGACCGAAGCGCAGCCTGGGGTCTTGGTAGCCGCGCCAGAAAGGAACATTGCCCCAGAACTGCGCTCTCCGGTTCCGTCTGCATCGCGTCCAGCAGTCCCCGGTGGTGGCATTAACCCTTATGCGGGCCCGTCTTTCGCATTTCTCGCGGACGCGCGTCCGATCTTTGTTGTGCCCACTGCGGAACCCGAGAACTTGAGTCTGCCCTCGCGGAATTCTGCGAGCCCAGTCTCTAACGATGAAGGATTTGCGTCCATTCCGGTTTCTCCGCCCACGGATGTTCCGACATCGCAGCCCGCACAGTCTCCGCAGCCTCCCGCGCCTGCTTTGCCCGGGGCCTTCGGCGCAGTAGATTCCTCGGCGGTCCCAACTTTCTCATTCCTTGAAGAGGCGCGGCCGCTGTTTTCAACTCCGCCCACGATTCCCGGCCCTGTGCCGTCTTCAATCAACCCTCAAGAGTCCACGCCGTCAGCGGTGAAGACAGCAAGCAGCGGCAATCCATTCGCCGCTCCTCTCGACGCAAACACGCCTCAGCTCGCCGGAACCGTAGCGCATGCACCAGATTTTCGCGCACCCGCTTCGAATGATCCTCATAGCCAGCCGCGACCGCTTTATTCCGCGGGCGTCGTGCCGGTCATTGCGCCAGGCTCAGACCAGGCCCCGCTCCTGGGCGATCTCGGACTCTCATCGTACTCATTCGACGTGGAAGCAATTCGCCGCGATTTTCCCATTCTGCGCGAGACCGTAAACGGGCATCCACTGATCTGGCTCGACAACGGAGCAACCACGCAAAAGCCGCAGTCGGTGATCGATCGCATCAGCTACTTTTACGAGCACGAAAACTCCAATGTGCATCGCGCCGCGCACGAACTCGCTGCGCGCGCAACAGATGCCTACGAGTCGGCCCGTGAGAAGACGCGCCGGTTCCTCAATGCCAGTGCTACGCGCGAGATCATCTTCGTGCGCGGAGCCACCGAGGCAATCAACCTGGTTGCGCAGAGCTGGGGACGTCAGAATATTCAAAAGGACGACGAGATCGTCATCACCTGGCTCGAGCATCATGCCAACATCGTTCCCTGGCAAATGCTCTGCGCGGAAAAGGGTGCGCGCCTACGCGTTGCCCCGGTCGACGATTCAGGCCAGGTACTGCTCGACGAGTACGAAAAGCTGCTTGGACCGAAGACACGGCTTGTCTCGATCGCGCACGTCTCCAACGCGCTCGGCACGATCGTGCCCGTCAACGCTATGGTTGAGGCCGCGCATCGTCATGGCGCGCGCGTGCTTGTCGATGGCGCGCAGGCGGTATCGCATATGCGTGTCGATGTGCAGGCCATCGACTGCGACTTCTATGTCTTTTCCGGCCACAAGGTCTTCACACCAACCGGAATCGGCGTGCTTTACGGAAAGTCCGAGGTCCTGGATAACATGCCTCCCTGGCAGGGCGGCGGCAACATGATCCAGGATGTGACCTTCGAGAGAACCCTGTACCAGCCGCCTCCGCAGCGGTTTGAAGCCGGCACCGGCAATATTGCGGATGCAGTTGGCCTTGGCGCGGCCATCGATTACCTGGATCGCGTCGGCATCGCCAATGTCTCACGCCACGAGCAAATGCTGCTCACTTATGCCGCTTCAGCTTTGCAGAAGATTCCCGGTCTCACCATCATCGGCACCGCAAAAGAGAAGGCTGGTGTCCTCTCCTTTGTTATGGACGGTTTCCGCACCGAAGAGATCGGCGATTATCTCAACCGCAAGGGCATTGCCGTGCGCGGCGGTCATCACTGCGCCCAGCCCATCCTGCGCCGCTTTGGCGTTGAGAGCACCCTGCGCGCCACGCTTGCACTTTACAACACCTGCGAAGAAATCGATGCGCTCGTCGCTGCTCTCTGGGACTTGCGCCAGGGTCGAAACCCCGGTCTGGTCTGAAAACCGAAAGGGAGCTGAACCTTAATGATGACTTGGTTCAATGCAGAATGGCCCTGGTACGTGGCCGGTCCGCTCATTGGGTTATTCGTGCCTGCCTTGCTGCTTGTAGGCAACAAGACCTTCGGCATCTCCGGCAATCTTCGCCATCTCTGCTCAGCTATCCTTCCCAGCCGGCTTGAGTTCTTTCGTTATGACTGGAAGAGCACAGGGCTCTGGAATCTCGTTTTTCTCGCCGGAGTCCTCGTCGGAGGATTTCTGGCCTCTCACTCCGGCTCACCCCATGCCATCAACATCTCC
>PLST01000488.1:8610-13592 GCA_003164255.1 Acidobacteriaceae bacterium
GGCCATGCCATCAGTGGTCTGGCAAACTTTGAGCTGCCGTCCTTGATTGCAGTCTTTGGCTTTTTCGCCGGTGGCCTCGCAGCGACCTATCTCATCCTGCCTTTTGTGACTGGACACTTATGACAGACGCGTCTGTTCCCGACTTCGACGGTTGCGGCTCATCCGGCGCAGACCAGCGGATCCGTCCCGCATTCCTGCTTGTCTACCTGCTCCTCGGTGTTGCCTTCGGCGTGGTGCTCACGCGGTCAGAAGTTCTCTCCTGGTTCCGAATTCAAGAGATGTTCCACTTCCAATCGTTCCGCATGTACGGCATTATCGGCTCCGCCATCGCAACGGCAGCTGCTTCCATCGCACTCATCAAAGCCTCAGGTCTCAATTCTGCCGACGGCAAGCCCATTGTCATCCCGCGCAGACCGTTGGGCAGCGGCATTCAATACGCGGTAGGCGGCACGATCTTCGGGATGGGATGGGCCCTCACTGGCGCATGCCCCGGCCCACTTTTCGCTCTCATCGGCAATGGAGTCTCCGTCATGACCGTGGCCGTATTGAGTGCCCTCGCTGGAACATGGGCCTATGGTTGGCTGCGGCCTCGCCTTCCTCATTGACTTGAGACTGGCGCTCAATTTGTAGGTCGCACAGTTCAAAGTCCTTAAGAGTATCATGTTGGAATTTGGACAATTGTGTACGTTCGACTCGCAGGTCAGGTTCATCCCGGACGTGTATCTTGTGCTCTCCTGTCGGCGCCATTACGACCTGTAAGTAATGGAGAATGCCTCAGTGCTCAACGAAGCGGCGCTTGGGGATTGGGACTATGTCGGCTTGTGTCCAGAGAGGTACTGAAGAGCTGACTTGTTCCCGCCAACCTCGACTGTGATTTAACCCATGCCTTATCGAACAACCTGGTTTGCTCTCCAAAAGACCGGATTGCCAAGATTCATCATCTGGAAGCCGACTTTTCACGACTGATCAGTTTTGCCAATATACGCCGTTTCGGGCTGCCGTCCATGCACTCACTCCCAGCTACCAGCTATGCAATCGCAACATTCCTTATGGAGACTTCTACCCCAACGGGCTCGTCACTTGCATTGGCGGCGTTGTACCATTCGAGAATGCTCAGCATAGGAAGTGAGACTGAGGTGCGTGCATGAGACGCCTGATGTGGGTAATGTTGCTTCCTCTCGTACCTTACTGTCCCGCTCAGAATGTATGTAATCCGAGCATCACTTCTCAAGCTGCTGCACGAGTCTTCGCTCTTCAGAATGAACTTTGGCAGATTAAGGTTGAGAACCTGCAAGGCTACGTCCCTCCAGAAGTTGCAGACAAAATTACCCGGCTCAAAGACGCGTTAAGCCGAACGTCCGACGCGGCGCTTTCCTGCGCAAAACCTTCCGTAGACCCAGTTGGATTGCAGAAAAGTTTTGCTCATGTGCTCCGCGCCTCATAAACTTCGAATCATCACTGCGTCGGCGGCCCAACCGATGGCGCGGCTGTTCCGGCTGCAGGCTGGGTCTCTGGCGCAGCATCCGCCTTCGCCGGAGCATTGGCCGCATTTTTCTGCTCTGCCTTCGCCACTCGCGCCTTCTGCACTGGCGCCGGCAGCTTCACCATCGCTACCGCACCCGGATCGTCCCGCAGCTTCAAATAGAGCGTCGCCCCATCCGCCGGAGCTGGTACCGCAAACTCGCTCTGCGCAAACCCGGTCGGCACATCCGCCGACTTCGCAAAATCCTTCGCCGCGCCAAATGACTGCACTAGGAACAGCTTGTTCCCATTCACCATGCACGTCACCGCATCCGCGCTCGTGCAATCGACCGAGTTGATCTCCGGGGTCCTCACCAGCACTCCCAGTCGCGTCCAATCGCCCGTTGTCCCGTCCGCGGCCACCGGCCGCATTGCGAGTGGCCCGAACGCCGACTGCCCAAACGCCTTCAAGGGGTCCAGCGTCGCTACCGCCGTGTGCTCATCCTGCAGTACCAGGTTGTCGTCCCCGAGCGAGAGCGATGTCTTCACCGCTCCGTCCGCCGTCGCGACCTCCACCTTCTGCGACCGCGGAAAGACTTCCTTCGTCGTCACCACGAACGTCAGCTTCCCATGGAGCGGAATTTCATCCTTTCCGCCCAGTACCACCGGCAGCGTCCCGTCCTCTTCTGCCGCTGAAGCGTTCATCGACATCAGCATCAGCTCAGGCCTTGACACCTCCGCCTCGACCTTCACCGTCAGCACACGTCCGTCCTTCAGCTTCGCTTTCGCCTCATCGCCGTCCTTCGGTGTCACTGCCGCCTTCGCCTCCAGCTGCACTTTTGCGTCATCGCTCCCCCCTGAGGGCAGAAACGTCTGTCCATCCATCTCCACAGACATTACGCTGCCCAAGCCCTTGCCCTTGAGCACCGCCGTTTTGTCGCCCGCATGGATCGCCACTGCATCCAGCTTGATCTCCGCGTTATAGGCGGTGAGCGGAACGCGCTCCTGGTTCTCATCGCCGTATTGCTTGATGCCCAGGGAATACCCGCCCGGCTCGACGCTCTTCAGCGACACATCGAGCGCCAGCGTGTCCTTCTGCAGCTTTCCACCATCCCCTTTTGCCGGCTCATACTTCACATCCATGTCCTTTGCGTCTTTCGTCCCCGCCGCCGGACTCAGTGCAATATGCTCCACGCATGCGGCTCCGTCACCCTTCAGCGTCATCTTATTGTCCTTACCCGCCAGCAGTTGCGTGTCCCCAACAATCTTCCAATCCTTGCCTTCTACCTGCTGCAGCGTCAGCGTCGGCCCCACGAAATGGTCGAATCCCCAGAATCCTTCCACGGTCCCCGTTATCGTCAAGTCCGTCGCCGCCCCCACTTTTCCCTCCGGCTTCACTGCATCGTTCACCCTGGCCATAGCGTCATTCATCAACTTCCGCTCCGGCTCCGAAGCCAGGACCAACCCACCCTCAAACGCATTCGCCTGTAGAGGCAGATCGATTGGTGCTCCTGTCCGGTTGAGGTGCAGCACCAGGTGATGAGCGAGCGCCGTCGAGAATACCAAGGGAGCGCCTTCGATCTGCATCGTCATCTTCGGGTTCTTCAGACACGCCACCTCATCTGCATCATGCGGCTTCAGCGGAGGCGGCTTGGCCGCCTGCACCGCCGGCAGCGCGATCACAATCACTGTCTTCGGATTCAGAAACGACGGGGGAGCATTCAGCTTCAGATTCAGCGCCGACCCATCCGGAAACGCCAGCCCTGGAATGTACTGATACTGCGCGGTCTTCAGAAGGCTTACGAGGTGCACCACATCCACAATCGTGCCAACATACGCCGAGTACAATCCCGCGCCCATCGGTGTTGTGTAAGAGGCATTGTTGGCCAGGCTCGATATGGCTCCCGACGACAGCGTCTCCGCGACACCCATCCCATGTCCATCGTTCATCAGCACCGGAACACTCGACACCGTCAGACACGTCACCTGCTGGTCTACGGTCTGCTTGAAACAATCCGGATTCGGCTTCAGCGCCAGCGTCTCCGCCAGCTTCGCCGAACGGTCCGCAATCACCTTCGGATCTCTCGAATCCACTTGCTTCATCGCCGCCAGGTATCGCTGTATCCTCAGCTGCTCGAACGAAGCCTCGTTCAGCGCCGCATCCGCGCGGATGAACAATCCCGGCCGCCCGCGCACGGCCCCGCGCAGCGTCTTGAAGTCCCCACCCGTCTCCGGCGCAATGAACATCAGCGCCTGCTCGGCTCCCTGCGGCACGGTAATGGTTGTGCCCTCGACAATCTTCTTGTCCCAGGTATCGATCTCGTGGAACCAGTCTTCCGGAGGCTCATTCGTAGTTCCGCGCAGAAACGCAACAATCAGCAACAGGTGATTGGACTGCGTGGAAGGCAGATCCACCTTCACCCAGATCTTGTCTTCCGCCATCAGGTTCGGCACCTGAGCAATCGGCAGCGTCACGCTTCCGCGCTGTACACGCACATCCACTTTGGGCCCGACCAAATCAAATTTCGCCGGATCATCGGCCCACAACCGCGAACCGCCCCCTGACACCGCCATCAATCCAGCCAAGAGACAAACGACACGGAACGAACCTTTCATCAATATCCGTCCTGAACGAGCTAGCCCGTCTTTGGTTTAGATGCCTTCTCTCAGAGTTGCGCGATGACACAGGGTCAAATCGCTTGTCCAAGGGCGTTTTCGACCCGGGTACATTCCGCTCATGGAGACGGCCATGCCCAACAAAGACAACGTTGATCTCTACGTCAACCATGAGGAGAAGGGCACTTGCGGCAGCACCAAAGTCGTCCGCAACACGAGAAACTGTCGGGCGCTTCCCTCTTCCTGAGTCCATCCCGGAGACAAATTATAGCGCGCATTTTGATCATCAAAGATCCTGGTCCATCTAGAAAGCGTACGGGACTTTTGAATGCCTATCCTTCGGCATCATTGAAATCACATCGCTCCCCAATTATGAGTCTCAGCATGATGGCTTCGCGCAGGAGGCAGGCTTGCTGGTTTCAGAGACGAGCCCGGATCGCCCGGGTTCACGGTGGTCGAATGTGACCAGACAACCAACCGGGCCGATCCTAGGGTCATGTACAGAGTGTGGGTTGGGATGTGGACACAAATGTGGATTGCGGTCTTTCTGGCACCGGCGCTGGCCGTCGGTTGCGGAGGACCTCCCCATCCCCAGGCACCTGTGGCTCAAGCTCAGGCACTAGACAAACCCGCCCCTCCCACTCCCCTGGCAAAAGAAAAAGCCGAGCTGGGCGATGACCAGACCTGGAAGCCGGATTGGGACAAAATCATTGAGGACGCTCTCCCGCCAGATCTTCTTTCGCCAAAGGTCGCCAAGGACGTCAAAGCTTTCTGCCCGCGGTTCAATTCGCTTGCGGTTGCGGATAAGCGTGCCTACTGGGCCTACTTCTTTCAGGCGCTCTCTGGGGCCGAAGCAGGACTGAGATCAACGGCAGACGTGCGCCACTCGGAACCGGGGGCCGCTG
>PLST01000488.1:13643-19032 GCA_003164255.1 Acidobacteriaceae bacterium
ACCAACCAACTGATCGATCAGGGAAAGCCGCTGTTATCGCAATCAAGTTACTGGTCCACTTTGCGGCCTGGTTGGCCCGGCTACGACACGTTTTTGAAGCAGATGACGAATGCTCCAACTGCATGCCGGCAAATGCAGCTTCGCCGACTGTCAGCGAGCGCAGCGATACCAGGGGGAACGACAGAAGCAGCGGCCAACTCCGTGCCTAACTCGCGCTGACCCCAATTCGATGAAGCACCGAGAACGCATCCCTTTGACAATTTCACCCGTGGCTTGCGAAGCGCGCTCGGCTTACCTGCAGCGCAGTGCAGTGTTGGCGAAAGAGAAGCCACTCATCAGCGCCACTTGGCTCGGGAGGTTTCGTGCAGAGATCGGAGACCAACTGCACCAGCTCTTCAATATGCAATCGTTATGCCAGGCGATTAGTCTGCTTTGCCTGCGCCGTAATGGGGGCGAACTCATTTGCCGTAGCTTCGAGAACGGCATTGCGGGCAGGTAATTCGTTCAGCAGCAACTCGGTCGACTGGACCAGAGGGTTGGCGTGAAACCACCGCTGCACGACGTTTCCATCGAGTAAATTGAGAATGGCCAGCAAGGACATGCCTAGATGGTGGGCCATCCACTCGCGAACGACGACTGGCCTTCCAGGGGAGTTCGCGTAGTCAACTGCCTCGTAGAAGCCAAAGGCGCCGACCCATCCAGCGTCAGCCATACGGCGGAGGTTACGGATAGCTTCCGGCGAATCGACGCTGAGAGCCAGGAAAGTGGAGTAGGGCGAGACCGTTGGGCCGGCATTGGCGTCGAATTTAAGCGCTGTTTGAGGGATACCAAACGCACGATATTGATAGTGCCCGGTGTCATCCTTGCTGGCGAAGCCCGATTCAGAAATGCCCCATGGGATGTTGAGTGAACGCGCGAAGGCACGCTGCACCTGTACACACGCTGTCAAGGTGCGGGCGATAAGGGTGTCTGGATAGCTACGCATCCATAGCGCAGGCATCAGATACTCAAACATGGTGCCCGTCCAGGAAAGAAGCAGGAATCGTTTGAAGGCGCGGGTATGACTCCGTCCAAGACTCAGCCAACTCTGTTGCGGCAGCTCGCCACGTGCGACAGTGAGGAACGTGGCAAGACGCGCTTCGGAAGCGAGCATGTCGTAGCATGCCGGGTGAAGTTTTTGTTCTGTCACATCGTAGCCAACAGAGAGCATCCGGCGTTCGGGATTTACGAGAAAGCTGAAGTCAGTTTCTTCAGCAATGTTCTCGACTTGAAAAGCGATTGCGTGAAGGCCAGCTGCGAGAGCACGCAGATTATGGGTGGCTTTGGGAAGGGAGGCTCGGAGGCGCTCGCAGAGTAAAACCAGCGGTGGATCGTTGGCAAGTGTGACCGAGGACTGGACAAGCCGCGCTTCCAGCGCCTCAGAAAAAACGGCCGCGCTGTCTATTGAAAGTGAATCAGCTTCCCGAAGAAGATCGAGTGCAGGTACCTCGCGAAGCGGCCTGTATTCAGGCAAGACCCAAGGGGTGTAGTCGCAAATCAGGGCAAGGACGGAGGTGATACGCAACTGAGTTTCCGTGACCCACCATTGATCTGAGCTGTCGTCACTCAAAGATGTTGCAGCCGTCGAGATTGCGGCATTCGCCGGGATGAGCCAGTCGATCCAATCTGCTAAAGGAGCTGTGGGGCCGGGTAGAGACAAATGCCCTTTTGGAGCGAGCAGTCCATCTCTCAATTGACTCATTTGCCAATGTGCGCGTAGGCCTGTGAAAAGCGGGCGCGCAAGCAGGGGTTGCCGGCACAGCGCGAGTACTCCCGCACGGACAGTGTAGAGCGATGCTATGAAGTTCCCGCTGTCGACAGAAGAGACCGTTCGTGGAGACAGCGGTTCGAGCGATTGGGTGTCATACCAGTTGTACAAGTGGCCGCAGTGCTTTCGGAGCTTTGCGACGGTTGCAAGAGTGCGGCCGGTGAGCGCAACGAGTTCGGGCGCGGTCAGGAATCCGAGTTGGCATGCTGCCTGACGTGCGTTGAGCAGAAGGCCAAGGTTTGTTGGCGAAACGCGGCCGGCTTCATAGAGCCCTTCTTCCTCCACGTTGTCGGGGATGAGGTAGTTATGGTGCTCGCCTCCGAACTGGTAAAAGTAACGCCAGGTGTGGAGAGCATGACGGAGCAGAAAGACTTTGTCGGCGTGAGCCAGATACTGGAGGGGTTCGCGCGGAGGCTTGTTGAGCCACACGGTCACAATGTAAGCAACAGCCCAGAGCAGAAGAGTGGGCGCGGCGAACACGATGGCATTCTTTTGTGGCGCAAAAAGGTAGACGAGAATGCCCAAACCGAAAGCGATGTACGGCATCAGGGCCAGATAGCGGTCGACCGGAGTGCGGCTCAAAGATTGAGACTCAGTCTGGTCCGCGGTCTCCCACTCAAGAAGGCGCTTTCCGGTAACGAACCGCCGGACAAGAGAGCGGACAATGGCATCGAGTGATAGCAGTGTCTGGTGAGGAAGGAAAATGAGGTTGAGGAGGGCTAACAGCAATGCCTTCCAAAAGGCGGTGAATGCCTCGCTGACGCCTCCCTTCTCGTCGCTCATGAGCGCGCCACCTAGACCGAAGCCCAGTATGGCAAAGGCAGGGAAAGTGAGCACCAGGATCAAAACGGCGGTCCAGTAGAGCGGACCGCCCGGCAGTCCGAGCCAACCGGCGACGAACAGGATAAATGTGAATGGCTCAACGAGTGACCGGCGCAGGTTATCGAAGATCTTCCAGCGTGAGATAAAAGAGATGGGGTTAGGCACCCAGCGGCCAGACTCGTCCGGGACACGGGAAAACATCCACTGCACGATCTGCCAGTCGCCGCGCACCCAACGATGTTTGCGGCGGATGTAGGCGCTGTAATGCGAGGGGTAATCGTCAATGAGTTCGATATCTGTGGCGAGTCCTGCTCGCGCGTAAGCGCCCTCGATGAGATCATGACTAAGCAGGGCGTTGCGCGGAAAACGTCGGTCGAGAACGGAATTGAAGACCGCGACTTCATAGATACCTTTGCCGGTGAAACTGCCCTCGCCGAACAGGTCCTGATAGGCATCGGAAACAGCGCGCGTGTAGATGTCGAATCCGCTCTGGCCAGAGTAGATGGCCGCCAAGCGTGAACGCGATGCAGAATGTACTGTGACGCCTACGCGAGGTTGCAAGATTCCGTAGCCCTCGGTGACAATTCGCAGTTTGGGATCAACGACAGCCTGGTTCAGCGGGTGTGCGATGGCACCGACGAGTTGCGCGGCAGTGCCACGAGGAAGCTGTGTGTCGGAATCAAGCGTTAGCACATAACGAATCCGGCCGAGAGCCTCGATATGACCGGCCTTAATGGGGAATGCATCCTGTTCACCAACGAGGAGCTTATTCAGATCTAGAAGCTTGCCACGCTTTCGTTCCCAGCCCATCCACACACCTTGCCGCGTGTTGAAAACACGATGGCGATGGAGCAGCAAGAAGGAGCCGCATCTTCGTGGGGTGTACCTGGCATTGAGTTCATTGATGAGTTGGATGGCAAGTTCGACAAGAGGGTGAGCATCATCCTCGTGCGGTTTGCTTAGCGAGTCCGGCAAGTCAGTGAGTAGCGCAAAATGCAAATGCGGGTCGCGGTTGGCGAGAAAACGGACTTCAAGATCGACAACCAGTTTGCGTACCTGCTCTTCATTCAACAGCAGCGCGGGCACGGCAACCATGGTGGCGAATTCAGGAGGGATGCCCTTGCGGAAGTCAAGTTTTGGTAGTGGCTGTGGGCCAAAAACTGTAGTCACGGTGCTGTTGACCAGTTCGGCCGCGTCCTGCATCACGGGCAGCAACAACAGCATCACGGCTATAGCTAATGCGCTAAGGGAGTGCCTTGGCAAAAGTGGAAAGAGAACCACAGCTATAAAAACAACCGTCATGATTGCAATACTGACCACGTAGAAGTCGTCGGCCACAGCGCGTATGAACTTGCGTGCGCGGTCAATGAGCGGGGGGTGAAAGCCGACGCGTGTGGCGAGTTCGGGAAGCCCCTTGTCAAACAGGTAGTAGCCGACATGACTTTGGCGGCGATAGATACGCGGATCGTCGCAGGGGTGGTGGGTTCCCTCTCGCGCAAGTTCGAGGACCGCTTGAGCTACCTGGGTCTCGTTGTAATCGGAGAACTGGGCTATAAATGCGATGCGCTTGCGGTAGGATTCGCGGCTTTCGAAGTCCATGCAGCTGTAGGACTCCGCGGGGTCCTTGCAGAGCAAGGCATCGAAAGCCACAAGCGGCTCGATGATGGAGACCCAGTCAGCGTTGTTGATGAAACGGAGACTCTTCATGAAGGCTGAGGTCCGGGGCTGCTGATCGGCTTCTGCTGGACCCAACAGAATGTTTGCTTCGGCAAGTATCGATTCAAGCAGCACAAACTTGAGGAACATGGGGATGCTCCACAGTTCTCCGACAGTAAGAGATTCGTGCAACTGCAACTCTTGAATGAAAGCGCGAAGGGATGGCACAGAAAAATCTCCATCGACGGCACGGAGGTAAATCCCGGCAGAGGTGGCGGCGCGTGGCTCGTCCTGACTGCCATCAAGGAGGATGCGCGGAAGCTTGGCCACGACCCGAGGGCCATCGGCCACATCATGGATGGCCGATCGAAGCAGGCGGTAATTCTCACGCAGGTCAGCCAGGGCAGAATTGCGAGGTGCTGGATGTGCCTCTCCGGTCGCTGTTTCGGCGAAGCGCGGAGAAGCGAGCTCCTTCTCGATCTGTTTGAGGGCATTCCTGGCGGCGCCAACGCGTTTTGAAAAAGTGCTGACTGAGGCAGGCCTGTGCACTACATTCCACGATGCGGCGGCATGTGCTGCCTGGCAAAGATGTTCGAGAACATCGCCGGCGAGCGGCTCCTGAGGATTCGGAATTGTGGCGGTATCAATCATCGTGTCTCATCGATAACTTGCAGCTTGCATCTCAAACATGGAGGCATATCGGCCGCCGAGCGCAATGAGTTCGGCGTGGCTGCCTTCTTCCACAATGCGGCCGGCTTCAAGCACAACAATGCGGTCTGCCATACGGACGGTCGAAAAGCGATGGGAAATAACCAGGGCCATCTTGCCGAAGGTGAGTTCGGCAAAGCGCTGAAAGACTTCGAACTCACTACGAGCATCGAGTGAGGCGGTCGGTTCGTCGAGAATGAGCAACTGCGCGTCGCGGAGATACGCTCGTGCCAGAGCCAGCTTCTGCCATTCCCCGCCAGACAGGTCCACGCCGCCGTCAAACCTGCGGCCAAGCATCTGGTCGTATCCTCCCGGCAGTGTGGCAACAACGCCGGCGGCCATGCTCTTGTCTGCCGCGTATTCAATCTCTTCTTGCGAGTGCTCGACTTCGATACG
>PLST01000471.1:0-3895 GCA_003164255.1 Acidobacteriaceae bacterium
CGTGAACTGGCCGCGCGCAAGAGTCAGTGGCATGGAACGCTGATGCTGATTGGTCAGCCTGCCGAGGAGATCATTCAAGGCGCTGCAGCCATGCTTGCCGATCACCTCTACGAACGATTCGGCCGTCCCGATCTCATCCTCTCAGAGCATGACTCGAACGATTACGCCGCTGGATCGATAGCGGTGAAAGGCGGCCCGCTGCTGGCCAGCGCCACATCGCTCATCGTCACCATCCGCGGCATCGGCGGACACGGCTCCCGGCCCGAAGCGGGGAAGGACCCCATCGTGCTTGCTGCGCAGTTCATCCTTGTGGCTCAGACCATCGTCAGTCGCCAGGTGAGCCCGCAGATGCCCACTGTGCTGACCGTGGGAACCATCCATGGCGGGACAAAGAACAACATCATCCCTGACGAAGTAACCATGGGCCTTACGCTGCGCACCTATTCGCTGCCGGAGCGCGACGAGATTGTTGCCGACATTCGCCGCACGGCAAATGGGCTCGCCGAAGCCTACGGTATTCCTGCCGATCGCATGCCCACGGTTTCGGTTATTGAGAGCACGCCCGTCACCTACAACGATCCAGCACTTGCCGAGCGGATTCGCAAGGCTGCCGTGGCCACCCTGGGCGCCGACCGAGTCAACGAGGCCACGGCCGTCATGGGAAGCGAAGATGTGGGCTTGTTCACGCTCGACGGCAAAATCCCCGGTGTGATGTACTGGCTCGGCGCAGCCGAGCCCGCAAAGCTCGCCCAAAGCCTGAAAACCGGCGCCCCATTGCCCAGCCTGCATTCAGCTTTATTCGCGCCCGATTATGCTCCGGCCATCACCACCGGCGTAACGGCGATGACCGGCGTTGCCATGAGCCTGTTGCAATAGCTCTGCCGCTGTCTGCCCTCGCCGCTACTTTTTCGGATCGACCAGCGCCTGGTACACAACTGACCGGCTCCTGTATTCAAGACTCGGGTTTCCGCCGCCCATCCGCTGGATCATGCCCACAAAGACGATGTCGTTTGTCGGGTCGACCCAGAACCACGTTCCCGCCGCGCCATCCCAGAAGAACGTGCCCTTGCCGTCCGGCAGATTCGCTTCCGGCGGATCGAACACCACCGCGCAGTTGTATCCGTACCCGAAGCCCGGCCGCATCGTTTGCGAGCCAATGCTGAACTCGCCCGTCAGCAGCTTCTCCGGCAAGTGGTTCGATGTCATCAGGCGCACTGAGGACGGCGCCAGGATGCGCGTCCCGTTCAGCGCTCCGCCGCCTCCCAGCATCAGCGCGAAGCGGTAGTAGTCCTCCGCGGTGGAAACCATCCCCCCTCCGCCCGACGGCCATGCCGGCCGGCTCAGAAAGCCTCCATAGCCGCGGCCGTTTGTCGAGTCCGCATTTACGTTGCCCTGCTGGTCGTACTCGTACAGGCTGGCCAGCCTGCTCTTCTTCTCCTCCTGAACATAAAAGCCCGCATCCTTCATCCCGAGTGGCTTGTAAATCTGATCGCGCATGTAGTCATCGAATGGCTCGCCCGAAAGCTTCTGGACAATGTACCCTTCAATGTCCATGGACATGCTGTAAACCCACTTCGTGCCCGGCTGGTAGAGCAGCGGGATCGCCGCCAGCTTGTCGATCACGTCCTGAAGGTTCTTGCTGCTGTGAAAATCCGCCTCGCGGTACATCTTGTCCACCGGCGTATCGCCGAATACTCCGTAGGTGAACCCCGCCGTGTGCGTCAGCAGCTCGCGCATCGTCGGCGGGTGGTCCGGGTCTTCCAGGATCATCTTCCCATCCGCATCCATGCCCTTGTATACCTTCAGATGAGCAAACTCCGGAATGAACTTCGAAATGGGATCCGATGGCAGCCACTTGCCTTCTTCGTACAGCGTCATCATGGCCACGCCCGTGACCGGCTTGGTCATGGAGTAGTCGCGGAAGATCGTGTCCTTGGTCATGGGCGCGCCGCTGGCCATGTCTCTCTGGCCAAACGCGCGATAGTCCACAATCTTCCCGTGGCGCGCCAGGATGGTCACAACGCCCGACACCTGCTTCTTGTCCACTGCTTCCTGCATCAACGCATGCAGGCGCTCAAGCCGTGCCGACGAAAATCCCTCCAACTCCGGCTTCACTGGAGTCATGTCGAGCACCGGGCCCGTTGCTTGCTGAAGATGCGCGGGGGCAGACGGAGCGTTTTTTGTTTGGGAGTGCAGAGCCGTAACGGCAACAAGAACTCCGGTAACGGCGAGAACGCGAATGAGGCTTCCAGGTCGAGGTTTCATTTTGTCTTCTCTCACTTTGCAGCGCGAATTGAGGGCCAACTTCGCCGCAGCCTTTATAACAGCCCGTGCAGGCGCCGCCAATTCCTGAGAATCCATGCGCCGAACCTGCCGGAAGGCGGAGGGCCGGCTTCTTATCAGCAGTTTCTCCGCGCAAGGTCAACTCTCCTGGTGGATTTCGCAGGCCCTCAGTCCCCCTGCGGTAACTAACACGAAAGAGTAATATGCGGTGGACGTGCCTTTCTGTTTGTCTTTGGACAGATTGTGTCGCCGGACTCCCTCTTCACTGAACCATTGCTTTTGATAAATTGCCTGGGTTTTAAGCAAAGGAGCATTCATGAAGCCGGTCCGCTTGATTTTTGCGCTCGGGCTCGCAGCCGCAATCGCCTCCGCTGCGGCTCAAGAAACCACAACCGTTTACAACAGCATTCCCAAACCGCTCCCCGGAAACGTCGCTAGCGAGGGGCCTGAAGCTTATGCCTTTGTATCTCTCGGAGATGGCATGAAGCTTGCCGCGAGAGACTCAGGCACTGTCGGCAAGGTTACAGTCGTTCTGTCATCATGGGCTTGTCAGGACGGCACCTGGTTTCAAGGCACCTGTTCGTCCGCGTCAGGTGCAACCTTCAGCCAGCCCATCACGGTCAACCTGTATTCCGTCACTTCCACCTTCTCAAGCGTCTACGGAGAACCGGTTCCCACGCCACTGGCACTTATCGGAACGATCACGCAGCCGTTCACAATTCCCTACAGGCCTTCGGTCACCCCGAGCTGCGGAAACAATACTGCCGATGGCTATTCGTACCCAACGCAGTGGTACGACAGCAGCGACAATGCCTGCTACAACGGCATCGCAATCCCCATTACCGTCGACTTTTCCGGTTCGCATATTCGTGTTCCCCAAAATAATGAATTGATCCTGGCGGTCAGCTTCAACACCACCAATGAAGGCCCCAGTCCAATCGGCGTTACCGCGTGCAACTCGACCTCGGGGGGCTGCCCTTACGATTCTTTGAACATCAGCACGGACGGCAACGGTCCAACCGGCCTGACCAATGGCGTCGGCAGCGTGCTTGACTACAACGGAATCTTTGTCGATTACACGGTGGACGCCAATGCCTGCAGCGGCAACACCGCGGTTGGCGTTCTCGCCCTCGATGCCCCCTGCTCAACGGGCTACCATCCTCAGATCACGATTGAGGCAACAGGCCATCGCAGAGACCACGACCACGATCATGACCATGGTCGCGATCATGGCCACGACCATGACCATGACGATGACCACGATCAACACCAGTAGCAGTTTCTCCGGGGGCAGGCCAATCCCTGCCCCCATCTCCACTTAAACGCCATGGGCGCTACGTCCAATTCAATGCACGACTGAAAGCCTTGCCCGTCGCCCCCTCGGCGCGCAGGCCTTCTACACTGTCAGTGGACCCATGGCCGATTCAGACATTACTCCCGATCTGTCAGTTGACACCATAGCCGCCATCTCCACGCCATCGGGCCGTGGCGGCATCGGGATCGTGCGCCTCAGTGGGCCGCAGGCCGCCTCTATCGGTTCGCAACTCGTGCGCCTTCGCCAACCCATGGAGCATGCGCGCGCGCGCCTTGCCGATGTACTCGACGCCGAGCC
>PLST01000471.1:3906-4331 GCA_003164255.1 Acidobacteriaceae bacterium
GCGCGGCTGGCCGAGCCCGGTGAGTTTACGCAGCGCGCCTTTCTTGCCGGCCGCATCGACCTTACCCAGGCTGAAGCCGTCCGCGATCTGATTGAAGCGCAAACGCTCACCCAGGCGCGCCTCGCCGCCAGCCAGATGGGAGGCGCGCTCAGCCACCGTGTTGCGCCCGTCAAGCAGTCCCTGGTTGAGCTGATTGCCCTGCTCGAAGCCGGCATCGACTTTGCCGAGGATGATGTGGACGTGGCCCCAGCGGCAGAAATCGCTCGCCGCATCGGTGAGCTCAAGCCACCATTGGCGGCTCTGGAGGCATCCTTTGCTCGAGGCCGTATCGTCCACGATGGTCTTACGCTCGCCATCGTGGGACGGCCCAACGCAGGCAAGAGCTCCCTCTTCAATCGGCTTGTTGAGCGGGACCGCGCCATTGT